>JAPZAR010000037.1 GCA_027460535.1 Candidatus Methanoperedens sp. | reverse complement strand
AGCTGGATTGCGCAGTTTTGACAGGAGCATGCCCGAGGAAATCAACAGGGTGCTGACAGACCATATATCTGACCTGTTGTTTTGCCCTACACAGACTGCGGTGGATAATCTGGCAAATGAAGGTATTTCAGCAGGTGTGTACCTGGTGGGGGATGTGATGGTGGATGCGCTTGAGTATAACCTGAAGATAGCCGAGAAAAAGTCCGGAATAATCGAGGAGCTTGCGCTTGAGAAGGGTAAGTATCTTGTGATCACAGTACACCGTCCTGGCAACACTGACAGCAGGGAGAACATGACGAATATCATCGAGGCGCTGGGTGAGACTGGCGGAGTTGTGGTGTTTCCTGTGCATCCGAGGACTGAGAAATATCTGAGGGAATATGGGCTGCTGATGCCTGAGAATGTGAAGCTGATCAAGCCCCTGGGATATCTGGATATGCTTAAGCTTATGGCAAGTGCGAAGAAGATACTGACCGATTCAGGAGGTATTCAGAAGGAGGCGTATGTGCTGGGAGTGCCGTGCATCACACTGCGGGAGAATACAGAGTGGGTGGAGACGCTGGAGGGTGGGTGGAATGTGCTGGTGGGGGCGGATAAGGGCAGGATTATTGGGACTGTACAAAAACCGGTTCCCACAAGCATTCAGCAGAATATGTGTGCTGGCGAAAGTGCAAGCAATAAGATTTTGAATGTTTTCGATAATATTGAGTGAGATGAACTTGGTTCATAGATGACAATGCAAGCAATGTGAAAGTATTCCTTGTCGTAACAGATGCTTGTGAACATCAATTGTCCTGAGAAAAAACAATACGCAAGATGGGAATAAGTGCTTATAGTTTCCTATACTTAAAAAAATCATACGATAAGCTACGTGAACCTTATATAAATTGAATATCTAACTGGTGTTAGAGGATTTGAAAATGGAAATCAAGATGGTCAAAGAAGGAATTCTAATCCCAAAAGGAGTGCTAAGGCAACTCGGTATTGAGAACTTTGAAATTCTGACCGAAAAACATGAGATTTTAATAAGACCAAAATCCCGAAGATCGAAACAGACAATCGTAGATGAACTCAGAGGATCTATTAAAGTTGAAAATAAGGACAAGATCGATGAAATAATATTGGCTGAAATATGGGATTTAAACGAGGATTAAGCATAATTCCAACGGGTAAAAGAGTTTTCATTGATGCCAATATCTTTCTATATGAGGTATTTGATCATCCGAAGTTTAGTGAAAGCGCATATAGAATTTTAAAAGATGTTGAAAATGGAGCGATCGATGGTGTTACTTCAACACTTGTTCTTGATGAAGTTCTCCATAAGATGATTTTAATCGAGGCATCAGATAAATTTCAGATTTCGATAAAAGAGACAGTTCCATTTTTGAAGAAAAATTACAAAGAAATTCCTTTGCTTGAGGCTTCATGGAAAGATATCGATAGAATACAGGAGATAGACAATCTAACTGTACGTGAGATCTCGCCGGACGTTTTTAAAAGCAGTATTAATGTTGCGAAGGCAAACATGCTTTTAACGCATGATGCTCTGCATATAGCTGTAATGAAATATGAATCAATATCTGATATCGCGACCAACGACAGCGATTTTGAGCGAATCGAAGGCATAACTGTCTGGAAACCGTGAATATTCCTGTCGCCACCTTCAGAAACCTGATAAGCAGATTAAAAGATAATATAATCACATACTATATATAAAATCCCCGGCGCACGATACGAACCCCAAGCAACCACCGCTCACAAAAGAACAGATGCCATCAAAATAGAATAGAACACAGATGCCGCTAATTTCGCGGATGCACATGTGTTTTCCCTCCATCAATACACCATAGTAAACACATTTAAATACATTTCAATAGTTAAAAGAACCCAGATACACAAATGAAGCTCATCTCCATCGTGGGCGCCCGCCCCCAGTTCATCAAGTGCGCGCCGCTATCACGCGAACTGCGACGGGAACATGAGGAGATACTGGTGCATACGGGGCAGCACTATGACCATGGATTGCTGCATGGGATAAGAATACATAAAGTATATCTTTATACTGTGGCGGCGCCAATAGGAATCCCAGGCAACCAATAGCGTAAATTAAAAAACCGCGGATAGACGCAGGTTTGATTACATTAATTAATTGTTTCAACAGTCTCGGCGCTTCGTAAAAGGCCGAAACAACCTACGGAACGAAAAAAAACCGCAGATGAAGGCGCCCAGAGTCACGCCTCTGGAGGGCGTGTCCACGCATGGCTGCGCCATGCGTGTGCGCGGAGTCGAGAACCCGCAGGGTTTCGGCATGATGAACGCAGATTTGTTGATAGGGATTATGATAAATTGAATTAAAAACTATATATTTTCATAGTCATGGCCCTCTGTGAGAACCGGGACAACCACCAGCCCAAAGATCCCCGCAATGTCCAAAAGCGCCCTATTTATATATCCCGCGTTATATCTAAGAGCAGAATATGAAAATCATCTCAATCGTGGTCGCCCGCCCCCAGTTCATCAAGTGCGCGCCGCTTTCCCGGGAACTGTGGGGGGAGCATGGGAAGGCGCTTGTGCACACGGGGCAGCATTGCGGCCAATGGTTGCTGTAAGGGATAAGAATACATAGAAACTGCCAACGCTGCTGTTTTTCCGAGTGATTTTAGCTGTCTTTTATGCATAAACAAAAGGTTATTAACATCTATAGCTCATTCAGTTAATTAGATGCATTATGAGACAAAAAGCAATGCACAAGGATAAGGTTATAAGACCGATGAGAAAGCAGGAGAAGAAAAAAGTTTTCAATCCCTCAAAATATAAAGGAATTTACAAGGATATGAGAATAGATTTTAAAGTGGAGATTGAAAAACTGAGAGAGGAATGGATAAGGGAATGAATAGATATCTATTAGATACGAACATTCTCATTTACTATTTTGCTGATGTAATTCCTCTGGAAGAACTTGATACAGTTGAAAATATTCTCAAAATGTCTTTTAATATTTCTATCATTACAAGGATTGAGTTTTTAGGATGGGATAAGCATACAAAAGAAGGATATGATAAGGCGAAGGAGTTCGTCAGTTTTGCAAAAACAATTCCACTAAATAATAAAATAGCAGACTTAACGGTAGATATTGGAAGAAACCATAGAATTAAACTACCTGATGCCGTAATTGCAGCAACAGCCTTATCTGGTGATTTGATTCTTGTAACAAGAAATAGTAAAGATTTTAGCGGCGTTGAAGACCTGGAAATATATAATCCTTTTAAGATGAATGATATGAGGTAGATAGTTTTTGATTCTGCACCGCTTTTTGTTTTTCAGCTATTTTTCATACAGCGGCATTCTGAGTGAGGATGTATGAGTGGGTAAGGTGAGATGCGTCTGTGGTGGGGATAGGTTCAGGATTGGAATTAATTATTTAAAGTATGTTTTTTAACAGTTGTGGCGCCAATAGGAATCCCAGGCAACCAATAGCGCAAATAACAAACCGCAGATGAACGCCCCGAGTCGCGCCTCGGGAGGGTGCGTCCACGTCAACCGTTGCGCCAGTTGACATCGCCCACACGTATGGCCCATACGAGGAGATACGTGTCTATACGTCGCGGCGGGCATAACGCCGATAAACGCAGATTGGATTACATCCCAAATTTGACAGTTCTAATTATTACTGAATGATTTTACAATTTTTATTATCAACGATAAAACGTAGTTTTTGCATTTTTCATCATTTTTTCACGCATAAATTTGACAGTTCTATTTCTGTTTGTTGAATGCGATTTCTTTGATTTTTCACTTGTTTTTTGACAGTTGCTGTAGATTTTCGAAAAAAATAAACAAGAATGGTATATTTTTGTTATTTTCACTCAAATAATAAGCCTATTTTAGTTCAGAATTGTAGGAATTTCCAGAAAAAAAGCTAAAAAATAGCCAAGAATAGGGGAATTTTTTTCAACTGTCAAATAGATTTTCCTGATAAAATATCGAAAATTTGTTGTTAAAAGAGAATATTCTCTTTTAAGAAGACTGCCATCTGTCAAACTTAGGTTACATTAATGTCATATTTTTACAGTGGCGGCGTGGGATAGAACCCGATGCAACCGTTAGCGTATAATCCACAAGAGGAGAGCAAACAGTGCTAGATTTCAGGCGACGAACCGGCAGATAAAGGCGCGCAGGTCATGGGTTTCCCGACTGGCTCCTTAGGAGGTCGCAGGCACTATAAATGTAGCCGACATTCTCCAGTCTTCTCCTTCCCCAAGATCCGATAACTACTTTTCATTAATAATTTTTTTGGTGTTTCTTCCCGGAATTCTGCGAGAAATTCCTGGACTCTGCAACATCAACACAATTTCACAAGCTTTATATATTCTCAGTACGTCCGGAAAAGCTTGGAGATTTCCTTATCGTGAGATGATGTCTCATTGAATAAGGTCGTGGAGTTCCCGCGAGCATGAGTTGTAGACTTATCGCTCGGGATACGTGGTATTTGTGAAAAGAGGTGGCTTGATTATGGTCTCAAATAAGAATGGTATATGGAGAGTTCCTGGAATAGCATGGGGAATTATAGTATTAATAGTTTTTTTATCTACACGCAGCCCAAAGTCGCAGGTGAGTTGGTTGAATGGAGGAAATTAAAATGATTAAAAAATTGGATATAGCTGTCATTGCAGCATCGGCAATTCTTATTGCAATGCTAACATCAATGCATGCAAGTGCGAATATTCAGGCATATAGCGTGGAAATCCGCGGAGCGGTCGTTTCAGTACCAGGCAGTCTCAGCGATACCACGCCTCGTTACTGGGATGCTTCAAACTTTGCAGGATTCTGGTACGATTTAAAGAATAACTTAATGACAGAGAATCTTTCGGTCGTTAGCGTCCAAAATAGAAACATTGATGGAGCTAATGAAAATTTGATATACACAACAACCAAAACGTTCAAGACTTTGAAAGTGGTCGAAAATGGTAAGATCAACGGAACAGATTCTGATATGATGATGTTCAATTCCAGTGGAACCGGAAAATATTCTATCCTAGGCTGGCAGGCGCAGCCCTACATTCCGGTAAAAGGCAATGCTAAGAAATTAGCCAAGCTTGTTATCGAGCAGGGCAATGCGACAACTGAAAAGAAAACCTTGGAAGTGGGAGAAACATGGGATATCGGGGATGGCTGGAATTTAACCGCGGCCAGCATCAATGCAAGTACGTTGCGGGCAAGGCTCGTTCTTAATAAAGATGGTATCAACGTTAGCGACAAGATCATCGCACAGGGCGGGATCTATATTTACAATCAAAGCCTTGCAAATGAGACAAATGTCCCTATGTTCCTTACATATGTGGACAGCGTGTCCCCGGGTTCAACCGGTGATATGGTGCAGTTGAGATACACATGGGCAATAAGTACTTCAGTTACAGAAGTTAAGAGTTCCGATGTATTTGGCAAAATGGTGTTAACGTCAGCGGGTTCCGATACCCTTGTACTAAAGAACAAAGACAAATCAGTGGACCTTACACAGGATGGAACTATTGACATCATGGGTGATTTGAAATTCAGAGTGGCAGACAGCGCCACCGATTTGAGATATTACCCAATGGTAGTTAGAACTCAGCCTGGAACATATGAGGTACGCGGCTTGGTCATTTCAGTACCAGGCAGTCTCAGCGATCCCACGCCTCGCTATTGGGATGCTTCAAACTTTGCAGGATTCTGGTACGATTTAAAGAATGACTTAAAGACAGAGAATCTATGGGTCTTGAGCGTCCAAAATAGAAACATTGATGGAGCTAATGAAAATTTGATATACACAACGACCAAAACTTTCAAGACTTTGAAAGTGGTCGAAAATGGTAAGCTCAACGCCACAGATTCTGATATGCTGAAGATCAATGCCAGTGGAACCGGGCAATATCCTATCATAGGCTGGCAGGCGCAGCCCTACATACCGATAAAATCCAATGCTAAAAAATTAGCCAAGCTTATAATCGAGCAGGGCAATGCCACTAATGAAAAGAAGTCACTGACGGTCGGAGAGACCTGGGATATCGGAGACGGCTGGACACTATTAGCCCAGAGCGTTGATGCCAAAGCATCGCCGAGACAGGTATGGCTTGTTCTGAGCAAGGATGGCGTAAAGAAGGACGATAAGGTAATCCAACAGGGCGGAGTTTATACTTACATAGAGAAGAGCTTTGCAGGCGAGACAGATGTTCCATTGTTCATAACATATGTGGACAGCGTTTTTGCTGGTGCCACAAGCGATATGGTGCAGCTGAGATACACATGGGCAATAGGTACGTCAGTCACAGAAGTTAAGAGTTCTGATGTATTTGGCAACATGGAAGTAGTAGCAGCGGGTACCGATACCCTTGTACTGAAGAACAAAGATAAATCAGTGGACCTTACACAGGATGGAACTGTTGACATCATGGGTGAGTTGAAGTTCAGGGTTGCGGACAGCGCAACTGATCTGAGATACTACCCTTTCGTGACATACGAAATCCTTACGCCGCCGCCTCCTCCCCGGCCATTCGATACCCTGAACTTTGTTGGAAATACGTGGAATCTCGTATCGGTGCCAAAGACGCTGAATAATTCCGCAGTTGATGTTGCTTTTGCCAACCTTAGCCTGGACCCGTTCAACATCAAATGGTACTACAATACTTCAACCAACGCTTGGGAAAATCCTTCCAAGATCACTCCGCTGCGCGGCTACTGGGTATACAATAACGCCTCAAATCAATCATACCAGAAACTCTCGTATAAGAACATGGCAGGTCCAAACGTACCACCTTCGATGCTCCTGAGAGCAGGATGGAACCTGATAGGCCATACTTCCACAGGAAATATGCCAGTTCAAAGCGCGTTAATCTCGATAGATGGAAAATACAGCCATCTTCTGACCTATTCGCCTGATGAAGGCTGGAAGATGTATATCGTTGGAAATCCCTCTCTGCAAGAGTTTAATGTTTTTGAGCCTGGTAGAGGCTATTGGATATTCATGACTCAGGATGCGACTTATGCAGCGGTGGACATATAGAATATTATTGTGCATAACTCTCCTTGCACAGGTGGCCAGCGCAGTGCCCATGCTTCCGATGGTAGTGAGCGGCAGCGTTTATATCAATGGGGCACCTGCGCCAAAAGATACTGTGATCAAAGCAATGATAGGCGAAGAGGTCAAAGGCAGTACAGTACTGTCACAAACAGGGATTTACGGCATGAAAGTTGAAAACGGACAGGGTCTGGTGGATTTTTATGTTAATAATGTAAAGGCCCAGAGCATAAAATGGAGCACTACGCCGGGAACACTGAACCTGACCGTGATGATCGCTCAGACCGGCCAGATTGCGCCAACATCCACTCAATCGGGATCGGGACAGCCTCAAGCATCAAGAACAACAACTACTGCAACTTCCACTGCCCCCCCAAAAGTTGGCACTCCGGCGATCCCAGAAGCAACAAATACAATTTCACAAGAGAAGAATGAGACACAGCCGGTGGTTTTACAGAGAAGGGGGGCAGTTAAGTTGCCTGGTATCGAAGCTGGTGTCGTTCTTTTTATGGTTTTGCTTGCATCTAAAGTATTCAGTGTTGGAAAAAAATGAAAAAAGGTTTTATGCAATATAGGAAAATTATCTCAATAATACTATTCGGAGCAATACTTTTCACCACAGGTGTTTCAATTTCCTCGGCGGATCCTATTCCTCCGATTCCCAACACTTTCAGCGGGACGGTAAGATTCGCAAATCTAAGTGATCAATTTGACGTACCGGCAGGCACGCTAATGGAAGCCTCCATAGAAAATGTCACAAAAGGGAGCACTATAATAACAACAGCCGGCAGATATATGATACATGTAAGCGGAACGTATGAGGATGATGGTTCTAACATATTTTTCAGCATTGGTAACTTTGCTGCTCAGCAAACAGCAGTTTTTAATGCAAGCGACCCACCACCGATGACTTTAAATTTGATAATAAATCTGCCTGAGCAAATGCCCGGTGGCGGCCAAATAATGGATTCTTGCAGCAATATTTCCTCACAAGGCAGTTACGTGCTCAACCGGAGCATAACAAATAGCGGTGCATTAAAATGCATTAACATCACTTCCAGCAATGTGGTTTTTGACGGTGCAGGCTACACCATCGATGGCGTGAAAGCTCCAGACAGTTACGGCGTGTATGTTTATAACTATTCGGCCCCGCTAACAAATGTAACTGTAAAAAATCTGAAGGTAACTGGCTGGACGGTTGGCATACACTATAATAGCGTACACAATGGAAGTATAATTAACAGCACTGCGAACTCAAACATCAATGGTTTCTCTATATTTAATGGTTTTAATAACACATTCAGTGGAGATAATGCAAGCTTTAATGGAGATGGTGTATTTTTCGTCACGTCTTCAAACAATACAATTAACGGCAGTATCATAACAGGTAATACCGGTAATGGCGTCGGTATATTCGCTACCTCTTGCTGCAATGTGCTGAGCAGTAACATTATCTCGAACAATACTAATGGCATCTCTCTGGATGTTAGTATGAATAACATTATTTATAATAACTTTTTTAACAATACTAATAATTCCATCCAATACTTACCTAATAACTGGAACATTACAAAAACACCAGGAATAAACATTATCGGAGGATCTTATCTCGCCGGCAACGTCTGGGCATATCCCAATGGTACAGGCTTCAGCCAGACGTGTACGGATGGCAACCGGGATGGGATATGTGATTCAAGCCATACCCTGGATGCAAATAATATCGATTACCTGCCGCTTTCAATGAATTTCAGTTCAGGTACAACTTCTCCGTCGATCTCCTTCACCGATCCCACGCCAGCAGATGGAGCAACCCTGACCCAGAACTATGCTTACATTAACACAACAATTTCCAATTCTGCGAACACCACAGCCTTCATCGACTGGAACCGCTCTTTAGCGGGCTGGTGGAGGTTCAACAATGAAAGCGGCGAGAGTTCAACCCTCTTCAAAGACTGGAGCAGCTGGGGGAACAACGGCACATGTTCGGGAAATGCGTGTCCGACTTCAACCTCGGGTAAGTTTGGAAATGGATCGAGCTTTGATGGAATGAATGATTATATAACAATGGGAAATCCATCCAATGGTGCTCTGGACTTTGGAACGGGGGATTTTTCAGTAAGTTCATGGTTTTATATGTCTTCGTTGCCCAATGCATGGAAGACAATCGTTAGCAAAGGTGATT
>JAPZAR010000036.1 GCA_027460535.1 Candidatus Methanoperedens sp. | reverse complement strand
ATCAAAATTAGCTTCAGCGCCGCAGCTTCGCTGCGGTGGTAATGTGCATACAGTGGATAAAATATATTAGCTAGCGGCATCATATTGGAATATGCCCAAGTAAGGTTAGAAGGTGGGCATTAACATGGCTGTTGGTAATAAATTTTGCGAATGGGGGTAACAATCGGATTGGTATGACCGACGTTTTAGCCTCCAGGTTCCAATCCATTACTTGTCTTGTGAAATCAGGAGCCCATCTTACATTACCCATTTGCGATAAACCAACTGCATGTAAAAATCCAGTCAGGATACCGGTGCAGGCAGGATTATTAAGACCGAAAGTGATGTCGAAGCGAATATATTTAAATCTAAATGCGTAAACCAGTTCTTTTAAAAGTTGTAACATCGGACCTGCCAGATTAAAAAAATCTTTTATTGCCCAATGTCTCTTTAATTTTTCTGGCTTTTTTGGATGTTCAGGCGTTGGCTTCTTCTTTTCAAGGTGACGGAATATGCGTCTTCCGAATATGAGAATTTCGAGTTGCCTTTCCTTCAATGAATATAGGAGTATGAATATTGTCCAGTTAAGCTGAAGGCTTCCTGTGATTTTTTGTCCCGACCTGATTGAATTGATGGCTATCGTCACAGGAAACAACAGCGCTGCAATCGCCAATACAATAATGATTAACAGTATTATAGAAATCATCAGGAAATTAGCTTTATTTTTTTCTTATTCTGGCTTTTCTTCTTTTTTACCTTCTTCCCTGGATGACCTGCATTTATCTATTATTTCGGGAATAACTTCTGCCAATTGCGACACTATACCCTTATCTTTTACAGAGTATACTTTCACATCTTCCTTGGATATGACAAGAAATGCAACAGGTTGAATCACAGCACCTCCACCTCCGCCCCCTCCAAAGCCTTCATCTCCGCTTTTTCCTTTACCTTCACCTCCACCGCTTCCAAAGCCAAAACTCACTTTAGTGACAGGAATAATTGTCCTGCCTTCTATGGTAATGTGCTCTCCAATAACCGTCTTTGTGGAAATCATATTGGCGATCTCTTCTGTTAGTGTTTTTAAGATCTCTTCTACTTTCATTAATAAACCCCCTTCATCTAATTATTGTTATGCACGATTCTATTTATAAGTTATCGATTAACACTTTATCACAAAAATTAATAGGGAAGCCATTCATAATTGCCCTGAGGAGAGGATAATGAATCTTTTAACCCAGTACAAATTGGGAGATCTCAAACTATCAAATCGGATGGTTATGGCGCCGATGACCCGTTGTCGTGCACTCTCTGGCAATGTTCCTAATCCATTAGCCGTCACCTATTACACGCAAAGAGCCTCTGCAGGTTTGATCATCACGGAAGGATCGCAGGTAAGCCCTCAGGGAGTCGGTTACATCCGTACGCCTGGAATTCACTCGGAAGAGCAGGTCGCAGGCTGGAAAAAAGTGACTGGCGCCGTTCATAAGGCAGGCGGGAAAATTTTCCTTCAACTCTGGCATGTGGGACGAGTATCGCATCCCGACTTCCTGGGAGGTGAAGTGCCTGTAGCACCTTCTGCACTTCCATTCGAGGGCGAAGTTCATACACCACAGGGCAAAAAGAAATTCGTGACTCCAAGGGCTCTCGAACCAGACGAGATAGCTGGCATTATTGATCAATTTCGAAAAGGTGCCCAGAATGCGAAGGAGGCGGACTTCGATGGGGTTGAGATCCACGGTGCCAATGGATATCTGCTGGATCAGTTCCTGAGGGATGGCTCAAATCGACGGAGCGACAAATACGGCGGAAGCATCCAGAATCGCGCACGCCTTCCGCTTGAAGTCACAGAAGCCGTAGTCGGAGTATGGGGTGCGAATAGAGTCGGATACAGGATTTCGCCGCACTTTTCAGCCTATTCAATGTCTGATACTGATCCGCGTCAAACCTTTTCATACTTTGTAGAGGAACTTAACAATATCGGGCTCGGGTATCTTCACATGGTTGAGCCTGTTGGTGGCAGGATGGGTGCAATAGCACCCGATGCGCGAGTGACTCCCATTATTCGTGAGATATTCAAAGGGACACTCGTTTTGAATGGAGGCTATGATGCCCGCAGTGGAAACGAAGCAATTGAAAAAGGCGGCGCTGACCTTATCTCATTCGGAGTTCTGTTCCTGGCTAATCCAGACCTACCTCTGCGCTTCAGGAAAAATGCCCCGCTGAATTCCGCAGATGTTGCGACCTTTTACATGGGCGAGGAAAAGGGTTATATCGACTACCCTGAATTGGGAGAGTAAAAGTGGTAAATATATATCCTTACGATTGATTCTTACTTCGAGTCCAATTATCCTTCTGCTTACCTGTGTCACATTTTTTCCGATATCCAAAAGCGGGCTAATAATCCGCTATAACCAGTATTCTGGATATTTTCTATCTTTTGAAAGATTATTCACTAACAGAGCAACAATAAGAAGAATGAAAGCTCCCAATCCTGCAGGCAGGAAGGCATAGAGAAAGCCAAGATCGTGAATTTTTTCACCGCCGATTACTGCTATTAATGCAGTTGCACCTCCCGGCGGGTGAAGCGTCTTGGTGGCAAGCATTAAAACTATGGAAAATGATACAGCAAGAGCTGCTGCAGCCCATATTACATTTCCAAATATCTGGTAGCATAATACCCCCGCAAGTCCTGAGAGAATATGTCCACCGATAAGGTTCCTTGGCTGTGCCAGGGGACTTTTGATTGCAGAATAAATTAAGACGGCAGATGCCCCGAAGGAACCAATTATCATTGTCTGATCTCTGGGTTCAAAGTACATCGATGAAAGATATCCCAATATGCCGATACCTGTGACAGAACCGAGAAATGCCCACATCACCTCGGAAATACCAACCCCCGGAGGGCTTCTGGCACCACCTCTCATTTTCAGGAAATATTCTTTCATTGTTTCCCCAGGTATCTCAGAATGTCAGCCCTTGAAATAATCCCAATAAGCTTATTATTTTTATCCACAACGGGAAGCCTTTTGATCCTTTTCTCATCCAGTATCTTTGCCACTTCCCTGATATCCCTGTCAGGTGATGTTGTTATTACCCTGGTAGTCATTATCTCTTCGACCTTGCTCCCATTCCTGATTTTCGGATGTGGCTCACCAAGAATATTCCTTAAAATATCCCCAAAATTATGGCTTTTTTCCATTCCTGCTGAATAAAGGATATCAGCTTCTGTTACAATCCCTATCAGCCGCTTTTCTTCATTGACAACAGGCAGACCGCTTATCCTGTTTTCTGAAAGGATTCTGGCTGCTTCATGAATATCGGCATCTTTACTGATGCATATCGCATTCCCGGTCATCACATCTTTAACAGGAACTTTGAGAGTGAGCCTTTCTTTTGCATGCCGAAGAGCAATTACATAAATTTTCTTGAGGTCTTCTTCAGTTATGTCAACATATTGATGCAATTCCTCTAACGCTGCCTGAATGTCCTCACTTTCAAGTTCCATATCTTTCATATTTTTTTTGTTATTTCTTCCTGACCAGGATTAAGAAGACTATTGTCCCGAAAGCTGCAATTGTAACTTCGAATCCTGCTGCTGCTTTTGTTCCTTCTCCCATTGTCTTTTGAGCTTTTTCAAGCTCTGCTATCCTGCGTAATGTCCTGTTCTCAGACTTTATTTTTTCAAGGTCAAGATTAATCTGTGCCCATCCATACCAGTGGGCATAGTCAGGGTTCATATGATACGCCCCTTTCCAGGAATGAACGAGCGCGTATTTATACATTTCAAAGAATTCCGATTCTATTCCTGAGGTATTGGAGTATGTCTGCTGCCCGGTGAGAGTTAGTTTATCCCCCGCAACGGGATTTGGTGTCCTGTTTTCAGGCATGGGGTCAAGCAAGCCATCTTTATAAAGTCCTTCGATTATTGTTATGCCTTCTCCCACTTTTTTGTCAGCCTGGACCTTTATCTCATCCGCATTTTCAAGAACATTTTGTGCAAAATTCCTGGAATGGCAGCGTGCACATATAGATAGCATCTTTTCCCTGTTAGTATCGAACTCTTCCTGGGTTATTGCTCTCATTACAATGCCGTTTCCATCTTTGACATAATCATTTCCGCTGCTCTTGTTGCTTATGAACGCTCCCTGCGATACTGTGCCTATGGTTATTCCCTGGCTGACATCATGAGTGCCGCCGTCCATATGGCAGGTAAAACAAGCCGGGGCGCGGGAACTCGTTCTGTTCGTCTCCTGGATCATCCCATGTTTTGATTTCTTGTAATATTCTATCTGTTCATGGTCAAGTCCCATGTGACAGGTCTCACATGCTTCGGGCTGGCGTGCTTCAACTTTACTGAATACATGCCTCGTATGGCACGAGTCGCATTTACCAGTAGAACCGTCAGAATAAACTTTTCCTACGCTATGGCAGCCTTCACACATACTTGCCCGCATTTTATCATTCGGGATTGCCTTATATCGGGCTGCAACCTCCATCTTCGTCCAGCCTAGGCTGTGTTTCCCCGCACCGAATTGATTTACCTGGTCCGGATGGCATTTGGCACAGTCTTTAGGAGATGGCGTTTTTGTGATCAGAAAACCATTATGACTTAATGAGTCCTTATCCCCCTCTTCCGCCCCATGGCATTTATCGCATGTCACATTCTTTAACGCATGTTTGCTCTCTTTCCAGTCATTGATTATCCCTTTTGTGACCCCCACCGATGTATGACAGCCCACACAAGCGTTTTCAACTGCTGCAGACAATCCTGTCAAAAACAAAAAAACAATAGCTATTCCAATGAATCGCTTGATCATCTATTAACCCTCCATACGTTACTATATATCCCCGCATTAAAATTAAGGTGCGCTCTGGTCCGGCGCACCAATTTCTTCTATTTGGGATGGATTCTGTTACGCTGGAAGCCCCAGTGCCATCCGTTTCTTCATGATATGGGCCTCTATGCCATTTGCCGCGTCAACCATGTCCGTCTCTACGGCAATCTTCCCGCCTGTTATCCCTTCGAGGTCAGAAGTTAAGAGTTTCACAAGACGGGGAGCTCCTGCCACCGGCGGCATAGGCGCCACATGTGTATACAGGCCAAAAGCCAGCGCGAATATCGCATCGATCGTTGCCTTCTGTTCCATGTACTCAGGAGCTGTCACTGCAACAGGCAATTCAGACGGGTCAACGCCGAGAGCATCAGACACTGCCGTAACAAGCGAAATAATTCTTCCGGTATCCGTGCAAGTGCCAAAGCTCAGCACTGGCGGGATCTTGAGCAATTCACATACCGCCTTTAGACCAGGACCTGCTTCCTGCTTTGCCTCAAGCGTGGTAAGTCCTCCCACCTGAAGGGCAGCATTCCCGCATCCTGCGCTGATGACCAGTATATCCCGTTTGATAAGTTCGCGTGCCATTTTAAGTGTATTTACATCCTGACCGCTATCTCGCAGCGTTGTACAGCTCACAAGAGCCACAACACCTTTCAAAGTTCCCTTTTTTATTACGTCCAGAAGCGGGTCAAGAGTGCCGCCAAGCGCCCCGAGGCATGCTTCCGCCGAGAACCCGATCACAGCGTTCTGCTTAATTCTTGACGGGTTTGTGGCTTTTCCTTTTCTCTTCTTGAAATTCTCAATAGCGATATCTATGAGTTTTTGCGCCTGAGCAGCTGAATCTTCCGGTTTATATACAATATGGTCTTTCATTCCCGGAACATTGACGAGTTTTGAGACTGAAATAAGGGAGGTGTTGTATTTTTCCTGATACACTCCCATTGCCGGAGGCGAGCAGTTCATGTCCATGGCAAAAACATCGATGCCGCCTGTTGCAAGCGCTGGCTCGATCGATAACCAGTTACCGGTCATGCCCACGAATACATCGTCTATCTCGAATCTCTGCACAAGTTCCTGGCCAGTCTCGATAGAACCAATGATATGCAGGCCTTTAGCGCCCGCCTTCTTTGCATTTTCCTGGTTCTTTGCCTCATGGGCAGCTTTGATGAGAGCTGCTCCGATAAAGGGTTCATGACCGTTGGCGGCGACATTAACGTAGGCGGGGTCTATGATCCCGAGGTCCACATTGACCGCATGGGGCTGGGGAGTCCCGAAAAGTATGTCCTGTCCCATCTCAAGCGGTATCTGAGAGCCGTATATGCAGGAAATACCGAGGCGCAAAGCCTTCTTTGCAAGTGAAACATAATCCCCGTCGATATTTGTCATTGTGCTGCATACGGAATCCATTACTTCGTGAAGCGGTCCTCCCGGAAGGATGCCAAGCTTTCTCCATAGTTCTATCCTTGACTTTGGGGCAAAGAGAAGAACATTGGAAAGCTCGCTGTCTGAATCAGAGTTTATTGCAGTGATCATTGCATCTGCTACTGAAATTGCAATTTCTTTGGTACCCACCTTATCAGTTTTTATCCCAAGCTTCCCGGCAAGACCACGAAGCTTTGCTTCATCCTTGATCTGGAAAGGTGTTTTTCCCAATGCTGTTGCTTTGAGTGTTTTTGCAACTTCCTTTGCATGGAATGTATATGTTGCTGTTCCCATGGTATTCAGGAACATAAGGTTCCTCATAGCCATACCATCTGCATCTATGCCGCAAACCCCCCTCTCTGCGCCCGGTTTAATCCTGCACGGGCCGTTGCTGCAAAGCTGGCAGCTTATCCCCTGCTCGCAGAAAGAGCAGCGTTTTCCCTGGGCTTCTGCTCTATCAAAAGTGTTCGTTACTTTGTCTTTGTTCAATATATTGTGCAATTCTATTATTGATCTATGTGCGCTAACCGGTCCCATAATATCACTCCCGTATATTGTTGGTCAAATCTTCCCTGAATCTATTGTTGTTCAAGAAACTCTGCTGTTCTGATATTGTTTCTTGCGTTAATGTACATCCTTTTTCCTTCTTATTGACATTTTCGGTTCTGCGTTTGTCAATTATTTCAACCATTCGTATTACCTCCTTAAGGGCCGGTATCTAAATAGCATGCTATTATGTATAAATTTAGCTCCTATATATTATAAGCGAAATTTCAATAAAGACTATTAAAAATGCCTTCTATGATAGAATACCCGATGCCAACCAGACACCTGCCGCAATAATATCATACAGTCCCCATGGATTGGGTCTTTTCTAACCACCATTGACAATATATTTATTTATCATAGTGAACCAGTCATTTCCTGCGGGTATTACCTTTCAGGCAGTATTTTCCTGTGTTCATCTATTATGAACCTGATAAAATCACTTACATCCGACTCCCTTCCTTTCTCAAGATAGTTGAAATACTCGTATTTTTTTTCAGGGTTAAAAGCAAAGATAGGGTATCCATTCTTTAGCAGTATGAAAGAATGAATAAGTCGTGCCGCTCTGCCGTTACCGTCTTTGAATGGATGGATAGAAACAAAAAGAAAGTGGAATATCGAACCAAGTATGAGAGGATGAATGTGGTTTTTGTTAAGATTATAATAACTTATGAGCGACCTCATCAAATATTCAATCTCTTTGTTGGTCGATGGTAATTTCAATTTAGAACCTACAATTCGTTTTGATGAAGACGCAAAGAACAATCCTGCTTCTTTTATCAATCCGCGCATCAGTATCTGATGAGTGGTTTTAATAAGGTCAATATTCAAGTCCGTATCTTCATACACTTCTATTATATGATCCAGAGCATCTTTTGTGTTTTTAATCTCGATTATTTCCTTTGGTGTAAGGTTGGTGGGAAGGTCATTTATGATGCGTTCAACATCTTCATTGGAGGCAGTATTTCCTTCTGTGACTGTGGAAGAGTAAATGTGCAGTTTTATGAGTTTATCCATAATCTCCCTTGATCCGGTAATATCTCTATTGGCGTCCATATTGGAGATAGAATCTTTGCATTTGCTTTCCATATCCGGAACTGGCAGACCTTTCATTGTCAGATACCACAGCGTTACATCATTTAGAAGGAACTCGAAAACCATCGGTTTTTGTTGGATTGTGTGAATGAACCGGTTATCGATAAGAGCCCTTATATGCTTCCTGAGGGTTTTTGCTGACATTTTTGAACTCTGTAAAAGATTCTCATGGGATATTTTTTCAAATTTCAGGATATTAAAGATTAGAGTTTCTGTTCTGGGAGCCAGGAGCCTATTGTAGTCAATACCTTCTTTCCTGCACCAGATAAGGAAGGAAAGGTGATTGATGAGTGAATCGTTTTCAAGATTCAGGGAGTATTCGTAACCTCTTTTAGCAGATAAGGGTATTTTCAATACAAGCTCACCATCTATCAATTCCCTCAAATGCCTGTACAATATCTGGGTGTTCAGGTCTTCAAACAGTATGTTTCCCCGGAGAATATTTTCAAGAGTGTTAAATGTAACTGGCTGGTTGAAATGCAAGTAAATCAGTATATCATATTTGCCGGGTGTGGCCATATGTGGTAATTATGGTATACTGATATATAAATTCAATCCATCTTAGTTTATAAAAAATTCCTTTTTTTGTGATTGATAAGTAAAATGTGATAGAACATCAATTTCCTTGACGTTCTTTGTTATTCGGAGGGGTCTTTGGATGGGATGGCGGGTGAGGCACGCCAGCACCATCATGGTTTTTTCACGCTTTGTGATATTTTATGTAAGTGGTTCTACCGGAGGCTTAGCAGGCTCTTCTGACCTCAGAAGGCGAAAGGCGAGATTCCAGTAGCAACAAACCAAGCACCAGCGCCACAGCTAAAAATTTTATCTGCGAATCCATGCTTTCTTTAATCTACACGTAACTTTCCTTTTTCCGTCTGTGCCGCTTCATTTCCCCCACCAATATTTTCTATCATTGCCCTGGCATCCACAGCAACCGCTCCATTCTCATCCACCATGAGAGGATTGATATCAAGCTCGATTATCCTTTCCTTTTCAGCCAGAGCCGAGACCGAAATAAGCACACGAGCGATCGAGTCTATATCTGCAGGTTTCTTCCCCCTGATCCCTTTCAGTATCGGGTAGCCTTTAATCTCGGAGATCATCGCAAAGGCTTCTTTTTTTCCGATAGGAACCACCCTGAAAGAAACATCCCTGTATACCTCAACGAAAATACCACCAAGCCCGAACATCAGGGCATGGCCGAACTGAGCATCCTTCTTCAGCCCTACAATGATCTCATGGCCCGGCGGCGCCATCTGCTGCACCAGTATTCCCTCGATATTTGCATCTGGAACCGTCTTCCTTACACGCTCCAGGATCCCTGAATATGCAGCCTTCACTTCCTCTGCCTTTACATTCAACTCCACACCGCCTACATCGGTTTTGTGGGGAATATCTGGCGATGAGATTTTCATGGCTACAGGCGCGCCTATCCGGGCTGCGATCTTAAGAGCTTCTTCCGGACTCCTTGCAATACTCCCTTCAGTCACGGGAATCCCATATTTTGCAAGAAGTTTTTTTGCGTCGTTCTCGGTGAGAATTTTCATGCTATCCCTGCCCTGAGGAATCGGTTTTTACTGTATCAATGAATTCTTTATGTTTGATAAGGCATGCAAGTGCCTTCACTGCTCTTTCAGGCACAGAATAGTTGGGCAGGCATCCGCTCTTCAGGATATCCACCCCTTCCTCCGTACCCGCTCCACCCATCCAGCATGAGATCACCGGTTTTGGGGATTTCCGCTTCAACTCAACCACAGCCTCGGCCGGAGGCATTGCATTTGACATCTGGGTATGGACATAAATAACGATAAGGGCATCTACATTAGGATCAAGGAGAAGCGCTTTTATGACATCAGTATAAACCTCATATGTGGACGTGCCTGCTGTATCGATCGGATTTGAGCTGGAAGCAAATTCAGGTATGGCTTTTTTTATTCGCTCTTTCGTCTCTTCGGTCAGGTCGGCGATATTTATCCCATGCTTTTCGCACTCATCCGTAGCCACGATAGCAGCGCCTCCACCATTTGAAACAATAGCTACGTTATTTCCTCTGGGAAGAGGCTGGCATGAGAATGCGAGTGCTGCATCGAATACCTCATCTATGGTATCGACCCGCAGTATCCCTGCCTGCCTGAATGCAGCAGAGAAAATCTCATCCGAACCCGCGATCGAACCTGTATGCGAAAAGACGGCCTTTGAACCCCTTTTTGATCTTCCTGTCTTGATCGCGATTATGGGTTTTCTTATGCGCCGGGCAGCTTCCATGAAATCCTTTCCGCGATTGATCCCCTCTATGTACATCGCTATTACACCAGTGGAGGGATCATTATCCAGGTATTCGATCAGGTCGATATCATCAACATTAGCCTTGTTGCCCGTGCTGATTATCTTGCAGAGCCCAAGTCCCATATCGATAGTCCATTCTGCAAGTGCTAGGCCCAGCGTTCCGCTCTGGGTGATGAAAGAGATGGGACCGGGACGCGGCAGCCTGCCTATAATGCTTGCATTCAGGCGCATTGGCTCGTTGACGATTCCAAGCGAATTCGGTCCTATCATCCTCATGCCATAATCATTTATTACAGACACGAGCTTTCCTTCAAGTTCCTTACCTTCACTTCCCGTCTCCGCGAATCCTGCAGTTATGACAACAAGCCCTTTAACGCCTTTCTTCCCGCACTCTTCCGCTACACTGATAACATGTTGGACAGGCACCACAACCACCGCCATCCCGACTTCACCGGGTATGTCGAGAATAGAGCGATACGATGGCAAGCCCTGCACTTTCTCTTCGTTAAGATTCACAGGATACACCGGACCTTTGAAATTCTCGGCCAGGTTTTTCAGTATCCTCCCCCCCCATTTATTGATATTACTGGATGCGCCAATCACCGCTATTGAAGAGGGCTCAAATATCGAGGAGAGCATTTCTATGTTCACTCCCTGTATTTCATTGCTCGCTGAACCCTTTGTTTTGCTATGGCAAGCGCAGCATCGCGTGGATATACTTTTTCCCCATAGACTTTGTCCAGGATCTCTCTTGTGTTCTTTGGAATGGTGCTCCTTATCCTTTCAAATGCCTGCGTCTCAGTCCCGCCGTGATATTCGACAGACGCAGTAATAACCCCGCCTGCATTAGCCACGAAATCTGGCACGACAAGGATGCCCCTGTCATGAAGCATCCTCTCAGCATTTTCCGTAATTGGGATATTGGCCCCTTCGATCACTAATTTTGCTTCCAATACATCGGCATTGGCTTCAGTTATTACATCAGGTCTCGCCGCCGGGACAAAGATATCGGTGCTTATGGTAACGAGGTCAGTAGTTTTCAATACTTCCCCTTTTCTGTAATTTATTACAGAGCCGGTTGAATCCTTGATCCTTATCAATTCTTCGACATTCAGTCCTTTGGGGTCGTAAATCGTACCTTTTGAATCGCTTACGCCAATCAGTTTTACTCCCTTCTGTGCAAGGTTTCGAGCTGTGGGTTTTCCCACATTTCCAAAACCCTCAATGGTCAGGCGCGCTCCATTGAGGTCAAGGTTGATGTAATCCTTTGCCATTTCTGTACATAGCGCCACCCCATATCCAGTGGTGCCGATCTCATCGAGCGGTATCCCGCCAAGCTCTCTTGGAAGTCCCACCGAGCGGTGGATTTCATCGTGGATATACGCCATGCTGGTTTCGTCAGTACCCATATCAGGCCCTGGGATGTAATCCTCTAGATCTTTGATAGCGCGGGCAAATGTCCTGACCACCTTCTCCTTATCCACGGTTTTTAGATCGGCTATTATCCCCGATTTTCCACCCCCATGAGGAAGGTTTGCCATTGCGTTCTTGTACGTCATTGCGCGTGAAAGCCTTCGTACTTCAGTTGCCGTAACATCGGGCGCCATGCGCACCCCGCCGATAGCAGGGCCAGCTGCCACATTATCGATAATGACAATAGCTTCCAGCTGCGTTTTTGGCTCATATAAAAAAATGGTCTTCTCAGGGCCGATATCATCTATGACTTCGAACACATTATAAGTTATTTCCATTATTTTTCCTTATCCTTTAAGAGATTATTTTGTTTGTATAGTAAATTAACATTGTGGTGTTGGTAAATTTTATAACAGGATGATTCATATAAGCAGTGAAATGATTAAAAAATGCCCGAATCATGGATATTTCAGGGGAGATGTATGCCACTGCGGCGAGGTCGGAACCCTCATGCTGGATGACGGACAGACCGAGCGACTGGGGCGGTTCATCTCCGGGGCACTCAGGCATTTCCCCGACGACCTGGGGCTCGCTATGAACCAGCACGGGTGGGTGGATGTGGACGTGCTTTGTGACGCCATGCGGACGCGTTACAAATGGTCCAACAAGGAAAAACTTTATTCGATAATCGAATCTGATGAAAAGGGGAGATACGAAATATTGGGAAGGAAGATCAGGGCAAGGTACGGCCACTCGGTTGATGTTGACCTTGATTACACTGAAAACGCGCTGCCCAAACTTTATTATGGGGCAAGCCGCGAGGAAGTCGATATTCTGCTTGAAAAAGGGATAAAGCCGATGAAACAGAGATATGTCCATCTCAGTACATCGATCGATAAAGCTCTGGAAGTGGCAAGGATCCACACAGATGACCCGGTAATGATTATAATCAATGCGAAAGAGGCGCAGGAAAATGGGGTTTCAATGCTGTCAGCTACGGAAAATATTGTGCTTTCAGAGGAGATACCGCCCCAGTTTCTAAGTTTAAACCAGGACTGATTTACTGTACCTTTTTCCGAACTCAATGATGAAGCAAATCATATAATGTATCGGTCTGCATCATGGGAAAAATCCACATCCTCGATGAAGCCACAATAAATAAGATAGCAGCCGGGGAAGTAATAGAGCGACCGGCATCGGTTGTCAAAGAGCTCGTCGAAAATTCAATAGACGCGGGGGCTACAGATATCAGGATCGATGTGATGAAAGGGGGAAAGAAAATGATACGCGTCAGCGACAACGGATGCGGGATGAGCAGGGATGATGCTGCACTCTCTTTCGTTAAACATTCCACGAGCAAGATACAGAAAATTGACGATCTTGAAAATGTGATGACAATGGGATTTCGGGGGGAAGCGCTATCCTCCATGACAGCGGTGGCAAAAGTGGAAATTATCACGAAAACAAAAGAGGAACTGGCAGGCACAAAGATCAGCATTCACGGAGGGAAACTGATAGGAATAAACGATACAGGTGCGGCCGAAGGCACGGTTGTAACTGTCGAAGAACTTTTTTACAATACACCGGCCAGGAGAAAATATATGAAATCGGACAGCACAGAACTTGCCCATATAATCGAGGTTGTAACGAAAAATGCACTTGGTCACAACGATATCTCTTTTACGCTTCTCCATAACGGGAATGAAATACTGCGCTCGCCGGCCTCAGAGCTCTATGATACCATAATTCATATCTACGGCCAGGAAGCCGCAAGATCGATGCTTCCTGTAGATTCAAGCTCCAGGTTTGCCAGGGTGACGGGTTTTGTATCAAAACCTGCTGTCACGCGGGGAAGCATCGATCATCAATCTTTTTTCATCAATAACAGGAGCGTGAGTTCAAGGGCGATAAGCTATGCGCTTCGGGATGGATATGGAACACTTATTCCAAAAGGACGCTTTCCAATGGCGGTCCTTAAAATATCCGTGGATACGGGAGAAGTGGATGTCAATGTGCATCCAGCAAAGAACCAGGTTCGCCTGAGCCATGAAAGGGAGATCGCGGAGGCCGTGACAGAAGCCGTAAGGTGCGCTCTTTCAAACCAGAACCTCATTCCCGATGGGAATATCGCGACAGCACAGACTTCATTTTATGAGATCCCCCCGGAAATCCGGACGGCTGTCAGAGAAACTGATTCAGGATTCAGAGTACCCTCAAGAGATACGGAAAAAAGGCTTCGACAAACCGAGCGGAATACATTCGAAGAAGATATCAAGGCAGGCGAGATGCCGAAAGTTAAGGTTCTCGGACAGGTTGACGCTGTTTATGTTATCGCAGAAACAAAAGACGGATTAATGATAATCGATCAGCATGCTGCCCATGAGCGAGTACTTTTTGAACAGGTTAGGGACTCCAAGCGCGCCGATTCTCAGGAGCTTATTGTTCCCATTAATCTGGAACTGGATTCCAGGGAGAAGGTACTGATGAAAGAATGCATTCCTTTCCTTGAGGAATTCGGTTTCAGGATTTCGGAGTTCGGGCCTGATGCATTTGCCGTCACTGCTGTCCCGGATGTTCTTGGAAGGCTTGAGGACCCTTCCCTGATACATGACATAATATCCGATATACTTTCTGAAGGAAAAATAAAAGGCGAAACCGGGTTTTTTGAACGTGTCACGAAAAGTATGGCATGCAGGGGCGCTATTAAGGCAGGTGCATCATGTTCTACCGAACAGATGGAGAACCTTATCAAGCAGCTTTTTTCCACGGAGAACCCCTATACATGCCCGCACGGAAGGCCCACAATGGTGTCCTTTGGCAGGCAGGAACTGGATAAGATGTTCAAAAGAATCTGAATGAGTTCTTGATCCATTCTCGCTGTTAATCAGAAATCAGCGATTTCTTGAACTTCCAGAAATAGACCGCCAATATAACAAAAGCCACGATTATAACGATATCCAGACCGTTGAAAAATTTTATGATGTCTTTCCAGTAGGGGCCAAGCCTGTAGCCTGCATACGCCAGCGCAAAACACCAGGGCAGGGAGCCGATAAAGCTGAATGCGACAAGCTTCTTGAAATTATATTTCCCGATGCCGGCAGGAAAAGATATGAAAGTGCGTATCACGGGTAAGAGCCGCGAGAAAAAAACCGCTTTGTCGCCGTACCTATAGAACCATTTTTCTGCAAGATCCAAGTATTTATGCTCAAAGAAAAAATATTTTCCATATCTTTCAAGAAATGGTCTGCCTCCTTTCAATCCCACGAGATAGGAAAGCACAGAACCTGCAGCACAGCCCGCGGCTCCCACAAAACTTATGAGGACCAGATTGAATGTACCAAGGTATGAAAGGTAACCGGCAAAAGGCATCACCACTTCGGAAGGCACAGGCAATGCCGCACTCTCAAGCATCATGAGGATAAACACGCCCCAGTACCCGATCGAAGAGATAAATGCCGTGATATAATCAGATAACAGTTCAGCGATCATAAGTCCTGATTATAAAATCACCAATTAAAGGTTGCGGAATTAATACTGAGAATTTTGAAAAACCCACCAGCTAAAATCGGAACATTTACTACATAATAACTATATTTAGATACTATGGCATAGTTTATTGATTTTTCATTCCAGGAAGATACCAAAGAGTAAAGCGTTTAGGAGACAAATTAGCCGAAATTGATTCATTGATTGACTGGGAATCCTTTCGAACGATAGTGAAAGATATGTGTAACAACAAAAGCGAGCAGGGTGGACGACCAAACATTGATGAGGTGGTAATGATAAAAATCCTGGTTTTACAGGAATGGAATGGTCTATCTGACCCAGAACTCGAAAGACAGATCACAGACAGAATATCCTTTCGGAAGTTTTTATGCTTTCTGGAAGCCGTACCTGATTACACAACGGTATGGGCTTTTAGAGAAAGATTGAGCAAAACAGGCAGGGATAAAAAAATCTGGCAGGAGTTGCAGCGTCAGCTTTGCCCGGCCTGAAACCGGGAATTTTTACGTGTTCGGCCAAACATTCTATCGCTGATCATGATAGTGTTTCCATTTTTCAGCCGGAATTTCAATCGTCAGTTCAACTTGCGACTTGGGAAGTTTTTTAACATCTATTTTCATAATTCATCCTTAAAATTTATTTATTATTGGCCGGTCTTATGTTAAGCATTTTTAAAACAAAAAACCAAAACATATAAAGATACACGGTTCGCGTAAAAGAGATTTGCATTGGAAGTATTTTAAACAACGAAAGTATTCCAAAAGAGAAAATGGTTATACAAATGGTAAAAAATCCTACCATTCCGTTAACAAAATATACAGAAGCAATTTTAGCCGCCCATTCTTTGCCTTTAGAAAATATTCTTGCGTATGCCATTGTTCCAACATATGATGCCATGCTAAACAAAACAGAATATATTGCCAGCCAAAAAAAACCTTCTATGTTCGATGGAATTCCAAGTATCTTAATGGCGTATTCCACAGGTATAATCTCAATATTTAAAACAGCTTGAATTAGAAAAAATAACCCACAAAGTAAATATATAAACGACAATCTTTCTTCTCTTTTTATCATATTTATTTACTTAATTCCGCCATCAACAGTTGGATGCATCGGTCTTTCTATTTCAAACCGCCTGCATCGGGTACAGTACAGTCCTATCTTTTCTTTACCGGGCGCTGCCCTCCCATGCCCGAAGTACGCCGAGACCATCATGGAGCCGCAGCAGCGAGGTCGCCTGAATCTATAATTATCTTTTCTCATTTGCTGACTATTATGATTTCAAAGTATAAAAAAGTGTATATACTATGTGAATAAAATGGCATTGCTGGTATTTGAATTTCAAAATACTGTTGAGTTAAATTAATAATTTATATATATAGATAATATACTATAAAGGAATAATTACACTAATCAGATGAAACAAAATGATAGACCCTGTTAACAATTTTCATATTCCGGATGAATGGATGATGAGGGCAAACGTCCCGGCAAATGAACTCGATTCGATGATTTCGAGCGGGCGCTACGTGCTTCTTTCAAACGGTTTGCTGCTGCGGCGGGGTTATACCACGGGGACTACAGCGTCTGCTGCCGCAAAAGCCGCTGTATTGTCCTTGAGAAAAGGGATCTCAGAAGTATCGGTACCCACACCCGCAGGTCCGCGGGCCATCATGCCTGTAAACGCCAGGGATGGAAAAGCATCTGCTATTAAAGACTCAGGCGACCATGCCTTCGATGCTACAAAGGGCGTGGAAATCATCGCCGAGGCAAAGGATAATGAAAACATCATAATCAAAGCAGGCTTCGGTATAGGCAGAAAAAATGAGACACCCGCTATCAATCCAATTCCCATGCGGCAGATAGAGGAATCGGTCAAGGAGGCGCTTATTGAAACCGGGCTGAAAGGTGCTATAGTCACCATTTCAGTACCCAGGGGTAAGGAGATCGCAAAACATACGCTCAATGAAAAAGTGGGAATAATTGGCGGCATATCTATTCTTGGCACCACCGGCTTTGTCGAACCATGGAATGAGCATCTGGGTGAAATGAAAGAAGAACTCATTAGGCGCTCGGACAGGATAGTGTTCACAACGGGGCGCCTTGGCATGCGTTTCTCCCATTTGCTTTTCCCGGATTACGATGTGATACTTATCGGGAGTGATATTACCAGGGGATTAAGAGCGGCAAAGGGAGAAGTGATTATCGTGGGACTCCCTGGCTTGATCCTCAAATGGGCGTCCCGGGATCTGTTGAAAAACAGCGGGTACAGGACGATTGCGGATATGATCGAAGATAATCCAAAAAATGCTCTCATCGACAGCGCTCTTGCGGAGGCTGTGAAGTTATCGGGCAAAAGGGTCGTGCTTTTGAACAGGGATGGAACAATACTTCGGGACAGTGGTGAGCGAAAATGAAAATAGTAGGCGTAGGGGCTGGCCCGAATCTCCTTACTGAGGAAGCAATATCTGCAATTGAAAGCGCTGAAATAATATTCGGATCAAAGAGAGCGATAGAGCTCGCAAGAGAGCATAAAAAATGTGAGACTCATGAGATCACTGATTATAAATTGGATTCACTCCCTGAAAATGCAGTCGTGCTTTCAACAGGCGATCCTATGCTCTCAGGTCTTGGTAAATTCGCAAAAAAATACGACGAAGTGATCCCGGGGATATCATCGCTGCAGCTGGCATGCTCCCGCCTGTGTCTGGATATGGACAATCTTTCCGTGATCACAGCCCATTCAGGCGAAAGCATTATTGTGGAAAAACGAATCGTCGAACAGCTTAGGGAAGGGAGAAAACTGTTCATTCTACCGGGCCGGGACTTCGGGGTGAAAGAGATCGCAGATGTTATGAAATCCCGGGGGCTTTCGAGGAAAATCTCCGTTTGCGAGAGGCTTGCCTATCCGGATGAGAGAATAGTGACAGGCACGACAGAGGAACCGCCATCTGTAAGCTCTTCCCTTTATTGTATCGTAATCAGCGGGTAAACACAGGTTCCTTGCCAGTCAGGTTTTTTCTTCCCGCTGGATGATTATCTTTTTTATATCCTGCCAGTTAATGAAGAGGGACGGAGAACGATCGGCAGGCTCAAAAAATACCCCGGTCGGCCTGTTTGAGAAAGCCCGAGTACTGTTCTGTGGCAGCCACTTCACAGAGAAACGAAAGATTCGACCATTTATTGTTCTTATGCACTATTGGACAAAAGTATATTGGAATTGTTTTAGTGTCTAATTCAGGAAAAAATTACACTTTAAACGGAAAGACATAAATAGTCAACTAAATTAAACCTATTAATTATGACAGAAAGCGAATATGCATGCGGCAAAAGGGTTTCCAGCTCGCAATCATCTATTTCGATATCTAAGAATCCCAAATTCCATCTTGAATGCACAGGCTGTTCGGGCATTTATTTTGACGACCGGCTGAAGTGCACTACCGACAATGCCCTTTTGCGGACAAAGTACAGCAATCGCCAGATCATGCTGAAGGATGTTCCAGGGATGGGAAAGTTCCATGACTGGCTGCCCGTAAATGAAATCATCACTTCAGATTCCGGACCGATCACATACAAAAGCACTGAACTTGCGGCAGAATTGGGATTGAATAATTTATACGTATCTTTTAACGGCTACTGGCCAGAAAATGGGGCTTTTATCAAAACCTGCAGTTTCAAGGAACTGGAAGCCTTTCCCACCATCCAGAAGATCAAGAATTCAGGCAAATCTCTTGTCCTGGCGTCAGCCGGGAACACCGCGCGTGCCTTTGCCCACGTATCCGCGCTGACAGGCGTAAAAGTTTATATCGTTGTGCCGGCAAGCGGAGTGCCAAGGCTATGGCTTCCCGAGGAGCCTACAGATTCAATTCATATTATCCAGATGGGAAAGAACTGCGATTATACTGATTCCATTCACCTTGCAGAGCGCCTCTCATCCCTTCCTGGCATGATGGCGGAAGGGGGGGCAAGGAACGTGGCGCGGAGGGATGGAATGGGAACCGTGATGCTGGACGCCTCATTATACATGAGGCGGATGCCCGATCATTATTTCCAGGCCATAGGGAGTGGGACGGGCGGCATTGCGTCATGGGAAGCGTCGATGCGCTTGCTTGAAGATGGAAGGTTCGGAAAAAGACTGCCGCAGCTCCACCTTTCGCAGAACCTGCCTTTTGCGCCCATGTTCCATGCATGGAATGCAAAAAGACGCGAGATCATTAAGGACCTTGACATGCCTAATCCCAAGGAGCTCATTCATAAGATGTACGCCGACATACTATCCAACAGAGAACCGCCGTATTCTGTTCCGGGCGGTGTCTACGATGCGCTGTGTTCCACCGACGGAACGATGTACGGAATCTCAAATAATGATACAAAAGACGCACAGAGGTTATTCGAGCGGTTTGAAGGGATAGACATATTCCCTCCGGCCGCAGTTGCGGTTGCATCCCTTATGGAAGCGGTGAATAGCCATAAAGTAGACGCAGAGGAACACATTTGTCTGAACATAACGGGGGGAGGCGTGAAGCGACTCGAAATGGATTATTCCCTGCACAAAATAGAGCCGGCGGCATGTGCCGAAAATGCGATCGTGCCGCTTGAAGAGATAATCCACAGAAAAGTATTGGCCGTATAATGATAAGTCCGGAGAGCAAAGTCGTTGAAATCCTGAAAAAGAACAGGATAAATTTTGCAGCTACGCTTCCGTGCGATAGGATCAAAGCCCTTCTCCCTCAGATCGGCAAAAATATGACAACGCTTCCTTTGACCCGAGAAGAGAACGGTGTGGGAATATGCGCAGGCATATACCTGGGGGGCGGAAGACCTGTTATGGTGATCCAGAGCACAGGGATAGGCAATATGATAAATGCCCTGGAATCCCTCAATTTGACATACGGGATACCTTTACCAGTGCTGGCAAGCTGGCGCGGCGTTTACAGAGAATCGATCGAAGCCCAATGGCAGTTCGGTAAAAGGCTTCCTGCAATCCTGGATGCCGCAGATATAAAATATACGATCTTAAATACCCAGGATGAACTGGATGAGATCGATACTGCGATCAGGGATTCTTTTGACAATTCAAGACCTCATGTCATATTGGTTTCACCTGCAGTATGGGAAGGCTCCATGTGTGAAGTGTCTGAGCCTCTTGAGATAACCCCCCGAACAACGGAATTGAGGTTAAGGTCGGAAATAAGGAAACCTGCAATGACAAGATATGAGGCAATTAAGGTAATTACCTCACTGGTTAATGATGATATCATTGTCGCGAACCTCGGCATCCCTTCAAAGGAATTATTTGAGATCAGGGACAGGAAGTTTAATTTCTATATGCTCGGTTCGATGGGTTTGGTGTCTTCCATAGGTCTCGGTCTTTCCATTGTGCAGAAAAGGCATGTGTATGTGATCGATGGAGATGGGAGTCTCCTTATGAATCCGAACGCTCTGACAGCTATCGGCGCCTGCGCTTCCGAAAACATGACTGTGGTTGCCATAGATAATGCAGCATACGGCTCCACGGGAAACCAGGAAACGGCAACCTTCAGGCAGATTGATCTCGAATTTCTCGCAAAGGCAAGCGGGATAGGAGATACCGTCAAAGTGCATACCATTGAGGAATTGAGAGAGGCGTTGCAGCGCAAAGCAGGTTTTGTTCATGTGATAGTGAAGCCTGTAAACATGAAATGCAAGGAAATCCCCCTGTCGGCGCACGAGATCAAAGAGAGATTCATGAAAGCGTTGGCATGAACCGTCATCCGGAATTATCCGGAAAAATGAGCGAACTGTATAAATAGAAAGTCAGTGATAGTCGCTGATGCCGGAAACCTGCATTCGGCTGCAGTTCTAAAAAAGAAACCTATTTTGCCTAATAGAATCTTCAGAACCGCATGAACCCAGCGCAAATCCGGAATATCTTTGCAGGCTACGGGGAGATAATTGCAGCAGCTATACTCTGGGGACTTGCAGGAATATTTGGGAAAATGATCATTGGAATGTCAGCCCAGAGCATTATTTTTTACAGGGTGACCATTGCATTCATAATACTGTTCGCTGTATTATTGATTTCAGGAAATCTTTATAGAGTACACCTTAAAAATAAGAAATCCTATCTGGTCATGTTCAGTATTCTTCAGGCAGCAACCATGCTTACGTATTTCGAGGCCATATTGAATGCATCGGTCTCTATTGCAGTTCTACTTTTATATACAGCGCCTGTATATGTTACGGTACTTTCGCCACTGCTTTTGAAGGAAAGGGCAACTAAGAAAGGGTTGATAGCCCTTCTTCTATCCATCGCAGGCATCCTGTTCATTGTTGGCCCTGAAAAACCTGATTTCTCGCTGCAATCCATCGGGATAATAGCAGGCATACTTTCTGGCATAGCTTATGGCTTCCAGATAATGACCTCAAAGTTCATCAGCTCCACATATTCAGGTTACACCCAGGCTTTCTGGAGTTTCCTGGTAGCCGCGCTCGTCCTCCTCCCATCGGGTCTTGTACCAATGGATGTCTTTTCCTCCAACGTAATTTTTCTCATACTTTTAGCTATATTCCCGACCATACTTGCCGTTTCACTTTATTTTAACGGATTGGCGAAAGTGAGAGCTGCAAGTGCGAGCATCCTCGGGTTGATAGAGCCAGTAAGTGCTATTGTATTATCAGTTCTTATTCTTAATGAAAGGCTTGCATTTCCAGAGGTAATCGGGGGGGCATTTATATTGGCGGGTGCAGCATTAGTTGCTACGGACAGATGAACGAAACTATCCATGAATACTATATCGAAGCAGGAAAAATAGCCGCAAGTGCGAGGAACGAAGCCATTTCCAGGGTAAGAGCAGATGTTCCGCTTATTGAGATCGCCGAATTTGCCGAGAACAGGATAAGAGAGCTGGGGGGAAAACCTGCATTCCCCTGCAATATTTCTGTCAATGAGATTGCATCACATTACACACCCGAAGACGGCGCACCATGCTTCAAAAAAGGTGATGTTGTAAAAATAGACGTTGGTGTTCATATCGAAGGGTATATCGCGGATACAGCAAGCACTATCGAGATAGGGACAGATAAGCACTGCTGTCTGATAAAAGCCTGCGAAGAGGCGCTTGGGAATGCCATTACATCCACTAAGGACGGTATCCAGACAAGAACGATCGGGAAGATAATTGAAAGCACGATCAAGAGATACGGTTTCAACCCGATCAGGGATCTGACGGGGCACAGCCTGGAGCGATATGACCTGCACTCAGGTATCACTGTTCCGAATTATGGGAGCGTCTTCAGCCAGAAAATGAAAAAGGACATGGTATTTGCGATTGAACCTTTTGCCACATATGGCAAAGGAGATATAAGATACGGAAAATCCCACATTTTTGCACTAACGGGAAGGACAAAAGTGAGTGCTGAACTGAGAAAAAGCATTGGATGCCTTCCTTTTTCGCGCCGCTGGATTCCAGGTATAAGGATGGAAGACCTGAGAGGGCTTCGGGAATATCATGAGCTTATTGAAAAAAGCAACGAAATTGTAGCCCAGGCAGAACACACGGTGATAGTACACCCCGAAGGATGCGAGATTATTACATGATGACGAAAAGTAATATGTGCTATGAAACTTATTATTAACAAAGGAAATGGACAGAAAAGACATTATTATCTACGAAGCACACGGGAACCTGTATCTCAACATTACTAACAGATGTACCGCAGAATGTGTTTTTTGCATAAAACGCCATTCTGATGGAGTATACGGATACAACCTGCGCCTGTCAAAAGAACCAGCACTTTCTGAAATAATAAATGAACTCTCGATGAGCGACCTTTCAAAATACAATGAAGTGGTGTTCACCGGGCTTGGGGAACCTCTGGCGCGCTTGAACGAGGTTCTCGAGATTACAAAATGGCTCACGACGCGGGGTATGAAAACCCGGCTTGATACTATCGGCCATGCCAAACTTTTGTACCCTGATAGAAAGGTGGCAAGGGAACTGGCAGAAGCAGGTATGAAAATTGTATCCATAAGCCTGAATGCGCATGATGAAGATACATATAACCAGCTTTGCGATCCAAAGTTCAAGAACTCATACAAAAAAATGCTTGAATTTGCCCGGGACGTCTCGAAAGCGGGGATGGAACTTCGGTTCACAGTGGTAAATCTGCCGGTGGTGGATATTGGAAAATGTAAAGAGATTGCCAAAGATTATTGTGCCGACTTCAAGGTCCGGGGTTATGGGGGGCCTGCATAAATTTTTTACCATAAGTTATAATAATTAGGTTGGTTATCTATCCTGAATTGCAGGGTAGGAGGAGAATCTCTGAAAAAGCTACTGTGGTATCTGATTGCAGGAACGCGCGGAGGACAGACCCGCGCATTGATCCTGAAATATCTTATTGACAGGCCGTATAATGCAAACCAGTTAGCTGAGGTTTTGAATATGGATTATAAGACAATCAGGCACCATCTGGATGTTCTTATTAAAAATGGAGTGATAACGATGGAAGGAGACAAATACGGCGCAATGTATTTTATTTCCAAAGCTATGGAGGCCAATTTAAATGAGTTCAATGACATTTGGGAAAAAATTGATATGCAGAGTAAGAATAAATAGGAAGGAGGAAATTTTATTCAGATAACAGAGGTTGCTTATTATATCACGGCAGGTAATATCGTTTTACTTCTTGTGCTCTTTGTTTCTTACCTTGAGATTTACAGCAAGATCAAATCTAATTTTACTCTGGGGCTTATTATTTTCACCATAGCGCTCCTGCTCCAGAGCTTTTCCCGGGCTATCCTCTTGCTTTTGATTATCGGCAGTCCTCCTCCCCCGCAGGTGTACCCGATAATAGTGAATCTTCTGGGATATAATCCAGTGTATGTGGTAATCCCTGATGCACTTGAGTTCATAGCATTGAGCATATTGTTATATTTCACAAGGGAATAAGAACTGTTTAATCGACTTGACTCCAGAAAACATAAAAACGAACGACATCGAGAGGGAAATAAAAGATATAATTTCCTTCCCGGAAGACCATTTCATTGAAATAATCCGTGAGGTAGGATTTGAATGCAATAGCTGTGGCAAATGCTGCACCAGTGAATTCAATGATCATGTTTTTCTCCTTGATGAGGATGCGGAAAGGATCATCGAACATGCTGGCAAGGACTTCCTTCGCCCCGCGCCTTATTATGAATTTTGCGATAACAAGGGAAGATTCTATGTCATGGGCTATGCCCTTAAGAACAAATCACGAGGACATTGTATATTCTACACCGGGGGGCGTTGCGAACATTATGACATAAGGCCGCTTATCTGCAGGATATATCCATACACGCTTCACAGGGAGGCGGATGAAAAGGGAAATATTGATTGGAGACATATAGCCGGTTTGAACCAGCATGGTTTTTATTATAGTGATATGAACGATGAAACAAGCGAAAATATTGTAAAAGACGTAAAAAAATATGAAATAGCGTTCCTGGAGCAAAAACTGAGATTCATGAATTCAATTAGAGACCTTTTCAAAGAACATTCTCTCAGGCACAGCCAGCAAATGTATGATAAAAAAATGAGGGAGTTTGAAAAGGGAAAAGAAATAGAAGTATTTGTCTTCTTTCAAGGCAAATTTGAAAAAGAGACAGTATCCAAACCTATTATTATCCCGGGCTGATATAAGGACATAAAATTTCAGGTACCATGGCAAAAGAATGTGATTATTGTGGTTTCAGGGACCCCATGCCCTTCACATGCAAGTTCTGCGGCAGGTCATATTGTTATAATCACCGATTGCCCGAATCCCATGATTGCCAGGGACTTGCCGCCTACAAAGAAAAGGTCCGTGAGAGCGGGAAGTTCCCGTATAAACCCGCCGCCAATGTAAAGAAATACAGAAAGCCATTTTACAGCCCTTTGATGGGTGCATTATCAGTAATGAAAAGCAATTATTCGCTGACTATCCTGATAGTGGTTGCGATATCATTCATCCTGCAATATCTTATCCCATCGTATACTCTGGATCTGGCTCTTTTTCCTCAAGAAGTTCTAACACGTCCATGGACTCTCGTGACGCATATCTTTCTGCACTCAGGTCCGATACATATCCTATTCAACATGATGTTTTTATTTTTCCTCGGGCCTGAACTTGAGCGCAGGATTGGAAGCAACAGGTTCTTGATGGTCTTTTTCCTTTCCGGCATTGTGGCAGGTATTGGCTATTCGCTATGGTCCGTTCTTGTCCTGGATTCTTCTGCTCCCGCAATCGGGGCATCCGGAGCGCTATTTGGGATATTTGCATGCCTTACAGTCCTGGCCCCGCATATGGAAATATACGTCTATTTCATCCCGATGAAAATAACATATTCACTGATATTTTTTGCCCTGCTTGACCTGCTGTTCATAGGTTCGGGAGACGCGATCGCTCGCAGTGCCCATTTAAGCGGTGTGCTTGCAGGGCTGCTGATTGGCAGGCACCTCAAAAATACCGGGAAATACATCAGTTATTAGGAACCCGGTCCTACGACCCGCCTGTTATCGCTGTGGTACTCGTATAACCTATCGCCAACTTTCAGGATTATCCTGAATCCCGGGGTTATGACCTGCGCATACATCATTCCTTTTTGGGGGTATCCGAGGCTTGTATCCGGCCAGTCAACATTTTCAATTTTGACGACCTGGACCTGATCGATAGAGATATTGAGTCTTTTGGCAAGGTCGTTCTTTGCAATATCCACAACCGGGGGGGCCTCTGATTTATTATTGACCGCTGTAATGTTGGGTGCGGGAACTTCAGACCTGTTATCGGTGACATTGGGTTTTGTTTTCACACAGCCTGAAATGAGAAAAAGAAGTATCATGAGAGCCAGAAGTTTTTTCATACCCTAAATAGTACGCATGGCTTGTATTAAAGATTAATCGATGCACGAATATTTTAGATGAGTCCGAGTCAAATAATTATTAAATGTTGATCGAGGTGGATGGTGATTTTTTACAGAAAAAAAATTTGATGAAAGAATCAAGAATAACTATAAGGTGTACCAATGCTGTGGACGACCCGTTTCACAGGATTAGCTAATTTCAATATATCCTTATCCAGACCGCCTAACGCCGCAGAACAGTACGAATTTTCGATTTAAGTTCATTTAGATTAAATGGCTTTGTAATATATTCATCTGCCCCTAATTCCATGCCTGCCATTCTTCCTATTTCACCCATCCCTGTCAGCATAATAATTGGAATTGATCGGGTCAATGGATCTTTTCTAATCCTGTTACATACCTCATAGCCAGTCATGTCTCTAAGCATGATATCCAATAAGATTAAATCAGGAGCTTCGCTGCGTGCTTTCTCTATCGCTCCGTCACCAGTGTATGCTTCGACAACTTTGTAGTTATCTGATTCAAGAGACATCCTCAATGTATTTACTATAACTTTCTCATCATCTACAACTAATATTTTGATCTGCGTATCAGATAAATGGATTTTCCTATTCATCATCTCGTTTCTTCTGTTTTAATTAGACATGCTCACCGGCACCATGTTTTGCACCTATAACTTCATGTATAGTTTTCAATAATTTCTCGGCAGTGTAAGGCTTTGGTAAAAAGGCATTTACATGAGCCTCGGCGATTTTTTTAAGTTTATCCTTCTCTGCCAATCCACTAACTGCGATGATTTTGACTTCAGGATTGACTCCGCTTATTATTCTAATGCTTTCCTGACCCTCCATTACCGGCATCATCATATCCATAAGAACAAGTTTTATTATTTCTCTATTTTGTTTGTACAATGCAATCGCCTCTTCTCCATTATTGGCTGTGATTACTCTATATCCATGTGTTTCCAATGTTTTTCTGGTTAACTCAAGAATCTGGTCTTCATCATCAACAACAAGAATTGACTCTCCATGACCCACCGGCAGTTCATGTTGATGCTGCTGCGCTTTCAGTGTTTCAGTTGTTGTAATAGCAGGCAAATAAACTTTAAATACACTTCCTTTTCCAATCTCGCTATATACTGTTATAAACCCACCATGACTTTTCATAATCCCAAGTGCTGTAGAAAGACCTAGTCCTGTGCCTTTTCCATGTTCCTTTGTCGTAAAAAATGGCTCAAAAATCCTATCCAATATGCCGGGAGAAATTCCAGTTCCTGTATCAGATACTGTGACTACAATGTATGGACCGACTTTGGCATCATTATTGATATGAGCGTAATCTTCATCAATGAATAGATTTTCAGCAGATATGCGAAGTATTCCGCCGTCTGGCATCGCATCACGTGCATTCACGCAGAGGTTCATTAAAACCTGATGCAACTGTGTGGCATCTCCAGAGATATTCCACAGGTCTTTAGGTATATCAGTTCTGATTTCAATATTTCTTGGGAAAGTCTCTTTTGCTATCTGCCTTATCTCCGATATAAGGTGCGCTATTTGAAGCGCATTGCGTTCACCCTCAACGCCTCTTGCATATGACATAACCTGTTTCATCAAACTAGCTCCGCGTTGTGTACTCCTCTCGATTGCATTAAGCAATCTATGGCTTTCTTCATCTGTGAATTTTTCTTGTAATAGTTCCTGTGACAGCATTATTGGTGTCAGCACATTGTTGATGTCGTGTGCTATGCCGCTGGCGAGCGTTCCTATGCTGTCCATCCGCTGCGCTCGGAGTAACTGCGACTCAAGTTTTTTCTTTTCCGTTATATCCTTCACTGTCCCCATACTTGCCATCCCGCCGCGAAAAGTGATAAGTCCAACGTTCATATTGACAAGCATTCTGTTTCTCCCGTCCTTGTGCAGCATATGGAATTCATATTCACGAGGGATATCCTCTCCCGCCTGCCTTCGATGATAATGATCTGCAACTATCTTCAAATCCTCCGGTGCAACAAGTTCTCTAAAGTCCTTTCCTATAACTTCTTGCACCGTGTATCCAACCACTTTGGCAAATGCTTCATTGGCAAATTGGATCTTATCACCCTGTATAATGAACACGCCATCCTGAATGTTATCTATTAACATGCGATATTTTTCTTCAGATTGTATCAATGCCTCCTCCGCCATCTTATGCTCTGTAATATCGCGGATGATTACCTGTATCCCGGACTTACCCTGATAGGTGAAAGGCATTGCTATCACCTCTACATCTATAACTGACCCGTCAAGTTTGATGAACTTTTGTTCAGCAGGAGATACGTTCTTCCCTTCCTCTCCCATCAATTGGATTCGCTCCCTGGCGATATCCCGATAATCAGGATGAACGAAATCCATCACTGGTTTTCCAATCAATTGTTCAGGATTTGCAGCACCAAGAAGTTTCGCACCGGCAGCATTGATAAATACAATCTTGCCCTCGCTGTGAATTGATATTGCATCCGGAGACAACTCTACAAGTTTGCGGTAGCGTTCCTCGCTTTCTCGAAGCTCCTCGTTCACACGCCTATGCTCGACAGTCTCTTCTACATTGAAAATGTTCACTATATTCCAGAGAGACCAGGCAATTCCCACCGCAATCATAGCACGGAAAATTTGAACAGGAATGCCAAACGAGGAAGTAAACCATGCGTTGTTTATCGCCGAAGCTGGATAAAAATTCGCTTGGGGGACTACCCACCCTCCAAATATCGCATAAAGCCCAAATAATAAAGCGATAAGAATAAAATATTTTTTAACTTTGGCTTCTCCTAATTTCTTAGCTTCACTTTTATAATATAAAACAAATCCAATAGCACTTAAAATCGCACCTGGAAAACCCAAAAAGTATCTTGATGAAATATTCCAGTTATCAAAAGATGTTGCTCCAAATACTGCTGGCAGTCCAAAAAATAAAAGGGCGATTGTAAATGGAAACCAAGACCCGAGTCTCTTTCTCTCGCCGATATTAATCATCCGATAACCGAATAAGAAGAGAAATAAGAAAGAAATAAACAAAACCAAGGCACCAAGAATTCTTAGGAAAAGAAGGTTCCCTTTAATGAGCATGAACATATCGATGAATTCGCTTATTCCGTGAATGAACCCAAACCAGGCCAAAAGCCATAAAATATCAAGCAATCTAAATTTGCTCTGTTTGGTAACCCTGAGCTGCACGAAGATGATAATCCCAAGGATCGTAAACGCAAATCCATAAATAAAGAAGACCGAATCCAGATTTCTAATAAAAAAGTCAGTGAACATTATACTGTCCTCCATAGCCTGGCGGACATTTCCAATTCAATAATTTGTCGAAATATTTCCACTACAGTTATCATCGTTTTTCACGTGGTTGCATCTTGAGATAGAAACGCGTACTCTGATATCACTCAAATAACCCTTGTTATCTTAAATATGACGCCACCGAGTTCACCATGAAAAGTTCAACACATCACAAAATATATTCTAATATTCAGCAGGGATGGGTTTTCTTAAATCCATGGCACCCTGACGTGGAATTCAAGAAAAATTCATCTGCCAGCAATTAGCTAAAGCGCTATTAAGAAATACACATCCCAAGATTATCCCTGATGAAACCTGGTCAGAGAAAATTTGATATGTATTAATCTTAAGCATCCAATCTTCCAGCGGAAGCAGTGCGGTTTTACAGAACCTTCAAAAATGAATGAATGGTAAATGAAAAATAAGCCGGGGAGGTTTAAAGCCGAGGGGGATGACAGGGAAAAAGTGATGACATGCACATAGATTAAGATAAAAATTTTATTGTATAAATATTATCGCATATATATCATGAAACAAGACGAATCTTAAAAGGGTAAGGGGAAAAATAGTCTTTATATGGATAGGATAAGTCACCCCCCTTTACCCATTAGTATATTTGTAATATCGATGATATAAGCTTTTTTGTCTATAATACGATTGCATGAGCAGATTAATGAAAGTAGCATTTTATTACTTCGTATGAACAAATGCAATTTTTCATATTTATCTATGAACCTGTTAGATTCATGAATAGTTTCACCCCGCTATCCTATAGCTTTTACTATTGCTGACCTAACCAGATTATTATTCATGAACAAAGGAGAAAACCATGAACCATCGTATCAACTCTCGCCATCTACAGCTTTGCATTGAGCGATTAGTGGAGGAAGGATATACCATAAGCATTGAACACTGTAAAAAACTCATAATGATAAACTCTGAGGGGAGAAATCTCATACTCTTTGGTCAGACAAGATTAAACGAATTTGGTGGGTAATATGGCAGAACCGTGCGGAGCTTCCGTATGTTGCTTGACAAAATTGTTATGGAGCTTTCAGTATTTCGAAGAGCATTGCGGGGAGAGGATAAGGTTGCTTATTTCTTTTCGAACAATAGCATAACTGGAATAGGAAGCGTTTCATTTGGAGTTGATGTACTATTAACATTGAGTACAATATCTCCTGAAATTGTATTTGTTTGGCTAAGAAATTCATAATCCTGCGGGACATTTATATAAAAGTCTGCAGTTCGCGTTTCTTCTTTGGAAATCCATAACCCATCGCCTTCCATGCCTACCTGAAACTCTTTGGGTAAACTTTTATCCCTGCTAAGTTCTACAAAGCCTTCAAATCCGTTATGCGAAATGAGTTCAACAGGAAAAGTGGCTTTCTGTCCGGGTGTTATTTTTATTATCCCTTGAGGCAAATAATAACCAAGATGTGACCCATCAAGAGGCCCACCTAGCTCTGCCGTAACTTTTATTTCATTTTCTGAACTTCCACCATCCCCGACGCTTGGAAAATAACCTCTTTTCTCTGCAAAATAAGAATAATAGATAGCACTCATGTATATGTTAAGCTTACCGTTTTCTTGTTTTATTTCTAGAGCAGAGGTTAGTCCTGGAGAGCTGCTACTTTTCAGCACTGCTCCTTTCTTGTCTTTGTTGAGCTGTATCTCGACTGATTTCCCCCCGCTAAAGACCTGGAGGGTGTTTCCATCATCTATTTTGATGATTGTCACATTCTCCAGATCCCCGCCCTCGGTAATGAAATCATTATGCAGCACCCGCAGGAGTCTGCTGTTGTCTATTCCAGGAACATTGTCCCAGCTAAACAAATAAGTGCTCCATACAGTCTCAATTTCGGCTTTTCCTTTGGCATCAGTAATCAGCTTTACTATTGTGCTATTCGGAGTAAACTGATCTTTATGCTCGACAACGTAAACCTCTGCATTCTCCACTGGCATTTTATTGGAATCCACCAACTCTACCGAGAAGTTTCTATGTATTTCAGGAGCTTGTGTTTCTGGTCTATTTCCGATACATCCGCTTAATAACAATACTACCAAAGCGCCAATATACAACATCTTTTTCATTTTAGTTTCCTAATCACTCTGAGCCATATTGAATTTGTTTGCCGATATAGGTTTAGATCTGAAAACGAACAGTACAATGGTTATTACCCCGCTCAAAAATGCGATGCCTGGGGTTAAATACACCTAACATATCCCAGCCTATGTAAGAATTAGGGGCATCCGCACCAGCAATAACCCCCAGAACCACGCTTTTTTACAACCTTATTCAGATAAGAAATAAAGGTTTTTGGAACAATTTTTAAGCAAACAAGGTGTCTATATAAAAAATATGACACGCACGTTTATCGCTGTGGAATTGCCTGAAAGGTTAATCCCGGATATAGAGAAAATAGAGTCCATCCTGAAAGCTCCAAGTATCAAACTGGTAGAACCAAAGCTGGTACATATAACTTTGAAATTCCTGGGGGATATATCTGAAGACAGAGTCGAACCTATCGTTTCTGCTCTATCAGGGATCAATTGTGAGCCCTTCGAGGCAAGGATAAAAGGTATAGGTGTTTTCCCGAAGCCCAGTTATATAAAGGTCATCTGGCTGGGTACAGAAGGCAATTTTGACTTATTGCATAAAGAAGTAGAACGCGTGCTTTTCCCATTCAAATTCGAAAAGGACAGGAATTTCAGTGCGCATGCGACACTTGCGCGTGTAAAATTTCCGGGTGAAAAATCGGAGATCCTTGAAAAAATAAAAAAACTTGGAGAAGTGGACCTCGGAACGATGAAAGTGGATTCTTTAAGTCTGAAAAAAAGTACCCTTACACCGAAAGGACCAATATATGAAACCTTACGGGAAATAAGGCTGAAAACCGCCTGAAATTCCTGAGAAAATTGAAGCGATATTTATTCAATATCGCTCAGATCGGGTTTTTTCTTCGGGCGTTCATCTTTTGCAGATGCCATCACATCATCGATGCGCAGTATCATAGAAGCGGCTTCTGTCGCCGAAGTGATCGCCTGAGTTTTCACTCGAAGCGGCTCGATGACGCCAGCTTCCAGCATATCAATGGGTTTGCCCTCATAAACATCGAGGCCAACGTTCCTGTTGCCTTTCATATGCTGGTTTCGAAGTTCTGTGAGCATGTCTATGGCATCCAGCCCTGAGTTTTCCGCAAGGGTCTTGGGGATGATCTCCATTGCATCCGCGAATTTATTCACCGCGATCTGTTCCCTTCCTTCAAGCGTGGAGGCATACTCGCGAAGGTGCAGCGCCAGTTCCATCTCGGGAGAGCCGCCGCCTGCTACCAGTTTCCCGTCTTCAATAGTCACACCCACGACCCGCAGTGCATCGTGCATTGCCCTGTTAAGGCTTGTTACAACGTGTTCGGTTCCACCACGCAGTAAGATAGAATAAGTATCAGGATTCTTGCATTCTGTGATGAATATCATTTCGCCGTTCCCGACCATCTTCTCTTCGACAAGTCCCGCCTCTCCAAGAGCCTCCGGAGTTATCTCATCCAGGCTCGTAATGATCTTCCCGCCTGTGGCCCGTGACAATTTTGAAAGATCGTTCTTCTTGACCCTGTGGGTCACAAAAACACCCGCCTTGGCAAGGAAGTAGCGTGCAAGGTCATCCACCCCTTTCTGGCAGAATACTGCATTAGCGCCGCTTTTGATAACCTTATCGGCTGCTTCACGGACCTGCCTTTCTTCCTGTTCCAGGAACATCCGTGTCTGTCCCGGAGCTTCGATGGCTATCTCGGATTTTGTCTCGGCTTTACGGACCTCTATTGGCGTTGCCAGGATCGCTATCTTTGCGTTCTCTATACGCGCCGGCATGCTCTGATGGGTTTTGGTCTTATCCAGGATGATACCAGGCACAAGCTCGCTGTCCTCCACACTCCCTTCACCGCGTCTTTCAATGGAGATGTCCTTGATGTTTACTGTCCTCTTGCCGTTTTCCTGTTTGACAATAGACTTCACTGCTCTGACCACGAGGTCAGAAAGTTTTTCTCTTGAAAATTCAACCCCCTTTCCTGTCAGAGCCGTCTGGGCGATCTTACGCAGATGCCCGTCGTTCGCATCAACTGATATCTCCGATAAGATCTCTTTAGCCTTATGCGATGCAAGGGTGTATCCGGCAACTATGGTCGTTGGATGGATACCCTTTTCCATAAGCACCTGTGCTCCTTTGAGTAGTTCCCCGGTAAGCACAGCGGCCGTGGTTGTTCCGTCCCCGACTTCATCGTCCTGTGTCTTCGCCACCTCTGCAACTATTTTTGCAGCCGGGTGTTTAATATTCATCTCATCGAGAATAGTGGCTCCATCATTGGTGATGGTTACAAGTCCTGCCGAGTCAGTCAGCATCTTGTCCATGCCCTTAGGACCAAGAGTTGTCCTTACAGCTTCTGCGACTGCCCTCGCAGCCATTATATTACTTCGTACTGCCTCTTCTCCGCGTGTTCTCTCCGTTCCTTGTTTCAAAATTAAAATCTGCTGTCCGCCCATTTGGCCTGCCATAAATTACCTCCTTATAAGCAATCAAATACAATTGTGTGTGCCAGCTTTTTTTGTTGTTCCATGTTTGTGGTTCGATAAAAAGATTTCGCTCCAATAAATTTTTATTTTATGAAAATTTTAATTAAAAGATATCTTTTTTGGCAAAATATGAATTCATGATCCTATGAATTGCAGTAAACAAAATAAGGTCTGGATTGAACTGAATTCTTATTCCAATTCAAACCTGATTGTGCACTCGCCAACCGGACCCGGTTTTTCCACACCTTTCGTCAATACATTCCTCCCGATCTTCTTGACCGCTGCGTACTTGGCAGCCTGCACAATAGGGCATGCTGTTGCCAAACCTTCCTTTCTCAAGATCTCGTTCCCGTGGCATATGGCACATCCTTTGATATCGAGAGAATAGTTCTTTTCATCGCAGTCGACCTTAACGTACCTTGCGAATTCAAGCTGATTTTTAAGATAATCCTCGAAACTCTGTGCAAACTCGGCGTTGCTATTGATTTTCCCTGCATTATCTGCCCATTTGTCCGCCATTATCGAACCGACTTTTGCATTTACTTTCTTGGCATCTTCTCCCAGCGCTTTTATCACAGTGCTATGATATTGTTTGAAGAAATTCAGGCTTGTTGTCATGTTCTCTCCATTTATAGTTTTGCCAAAATCATACATAACCATCATCGGATATAAAGATTATGGTCGATATGGTCAATATTTTGATCAGAGACAAAAGCCTCGGGTTATCGCAACAGCCTGGCAAAATCGAAAGGCTCAGCCTTTCTTATCAGTTTGGCCCTATCTACGGGCTTATAGCCAGGATCCCTGCCCCTGCCTAATGTGCGAAAAATATGCTCTTCCGTAACGTCAAGTATGTTCATACCGCATCACATCCGGACGATTTTCAAACGTCCTTTAAAATCCATCCTTCGAATAAAACCGCATCCCGAAGTGCTCACATTGGCCACTTTCACAATTTTCCCCTTGGCGCTCTTCACAATGTGATTGAGTCAGGAGTCTTATTGCCATATCATGTTTCCTGCAATAAGGTGACACTATCATTTTATTCCTCCTATTATTAACGACCAAAATTATTTGGATTATTCGTTAACAAATAAACATTGACCACATAGTATATAATATTAACCCTTATTTATATATGTGTTATTATTATGATAATCATCTATCATTATCATTAATAGGAAGGGATGGCAAAAATTGCTCGGCAAATGGATATTTAAACTATCTGCAGCCTTCGAATTTTTCGCGGTAAAAAATCTCAGGGATATCTTTTCTTTCTGAAACCCGCGGTTTCTTAACAGGATGGCCGAAGGCCAGAACTGCCATCAATTCTTATCGCCAGGTGCTTCAAGAATTTTGTTCACCATCTCTTTTTTCTTCAGTATCTCGCCAAGCCAGACACCACCCAGACCGAGCGAATGAATGGCGAGAAGCATATTCTGGATACATGCCCCGATGGACTGGACATCTTTTGTTCGGTCATATAGATGTTCGGAGTCCAGAAAAACCACTATCAGTACAGGGGCATTCTTGATTATCACACCATAATGAGTGAGTCCGGAAAGGGCCTCTTTCGTATCAGGATTCTGGACTATTATGAACCTCCACGCCTGATTGTTCAAACCTGACGGGGCCCACCTTCCGGCATCTATGATCTTTTCTATGGTCTTATCATCTACTTTTTCATCTGTAAATTCACGCACGCTTCGGCGCGTTTTTATGGCCTCGATAGTCTCCATTGCTTCATCCATACATGTTAGGATCAGGTGGCTGCAGCTTCAAGATCGCAATGAGATCCTCCAGGGATGTCGGGAACATAGTAATTATTACCCCACCGCAAGATGGACATTCTCTTGATAATTGGATAGGTGTTACGATGATGGTTTCATCGTAAACAGATTCAGATATGAATGGACTGATAATTGAAGCAGGCTGCCCGATATTGAATTCCCCGCCAGATAAAAGGTCGAAATACATGATTTTTTCCAGATAGCCGCATTTACACTTCATTTCGATTTTATTCTTCAAAAACTCATTATCCCTGTTTTTCCGTAATAGTGAGATGATAGTATCTTTCATTTGTTCCTAGATTGGATTTAATGTACTAAATTCCTTCGGGCTTTTTCTCCAGATAATAAAATGTCAGAGCGCAGGTTATTATTGTAAGGGAGATGGTCACCAGACTTACGACTCCGATGCTTTCCTGCGGGATAATGGGGTGTGTCCCGACGACATAATCAAAGAAATCTGATATCAGGAAAAAACCTGCGATCAAAAGATATCTCCGCATGTTCAATTTCTTCATTTCCTTTAATAGTGTCATGGCAACAAGTATCATTCCGATATGCAGCAAGAGTATTATAAATCGATAGTCACTCGTCTCCGGGGAGAAATAATAGTCATAGTTCCAGAACAAAACGAAGATGGTCCATATACCGACTTTATTTAACCCGATAAACGTGAAAGCATCGAAGGCATTAGAACGCACGCCGAAAGAATAAAAAAGAAGCACAATGACATACATGAACGTGAAAAAGGGGCTGTCTGGAACAAAAAACCATAAATATACAGGTGTGATTTCAAACTGGCCTGTATAATAATAAAAACCGAAAAGAGTTCCCATAATGCATGAGATAAGCACGAAAATACGGGGTAGAGGCTCTTTTTTGAACCAGAAGAAGAAATCTATTACATCGTATTTCATAATCCCTGTTCTGTTTTCAGTGGGCGGGCAGGCACCCCTCCCACAAAACCCGAAACGTCGCTATTTACAAGAGAATGAGCTGAAACCGTGCTTCCGTCTGCGATAGTAACGCCAGGGAGGATGGTGGTGTTCGCACCGACGGTGACGTTCTTACCTATGACGACGCGACCGAGCCTGTATTCCTTCACCAGGAACTCATGGCACAGGATGGTGGAATTGAATCCGACTATGCTGTCATCTCCGATCTCTATGAGTTCAGGGAAGAACACGTCCATGTTTACCTCCAGCCCGATTGATACATGTTCGCCTATTTTGATCCCCATGGCGGTATAGAGCACGTTCTTCATCCGGAGTGAGGGTGAGATGCGTGCAAGTGACATGCAGATGTAATTGAAAATGACTTTCAGGGGGGAGACGATATCAGACCAGTACCAGAGAGAATTATGAGGGCCTTTGGATGGGAAGGTTTCAAGACTGCGCATTTATTTTTCTGCCTGCATAGTCACAGTTTTTATTTCTTTAAAAACAAAGGCTGCATCTTCAAAAGCTTTCCTTGCATCCTCTGATGTAAAGTCTCTTTCGCCATAGAACGAAGGTGCTCTTGCCTCTGAGAGCCACCGTGAAATCCTCTCGATTTCTGTTAGTGTGTTTTTATTAAAATTAAGTTTTTTTTCAGCTATTTTTACAAAAAGTAAACCTGCATCATGCACTTTTGGATAATCTATGCCCAATACTCTCAAACACCCTTTGAGGGAAAGCTCAACCACTTCCTGCGCTCTTCTGATTGCGAGATTATAGTTTTCTTCTTCCATAGCGCCTTTCAGGTCTTTTTCAAATATCCATTGCGCCTCTTTTAACAATTTCTCGCCCTGCTCTTTACTGGTGGTCATAATTCAATGACTTCCCCCGGTACACTGTCGGGTTTTAGATTCCAGTACCATGTTTTGTCCTCAAGCGTGATTTTTTTTGAGCCAAGCTGCAAAAGCCGTTTCTTCAACTCTTTGAGCCTGTTTTTGAAAAAGTTATTTTTGTCGTACAGGATTATGGAGGCATCAATCATGTCCAGAAATATATTGCGATTCTCCATAGCTTCTTCTTTTGATAAGACGATACTGCTGAAAATTAGCACAGCCTCGGTAGTTTCAAAGGCTTCCTCACGCAGTTTTAGCTCGATATCTATTACAGGTTCGAGGCGCTTGTAATAAGAATCGGGGGCATCTTTCAGAATTATGAGCAGGTCGATGTCGCTTTCTGTTTTTGCTGTGCCTCTGGCAACGGAACCGAAGAGGACAAGAGAGATGAGGTTGTCGCTGAATTTTTCCAGAAGTAGTTGCGAGAATTTGTCGAGAATTTGTTTGTAATCTTTGTATCCGCACATATTAATTCACTATATATATTATGTTTCAGCGATATCCAGCCTTCCGTATATTTAGAGTCGTAAATAAACATTCGTAGCTTATTTTTCCCTTAGTGCTACCCAAATTACAAAAGTAAAAATCAACCAGTAAGGAAAAAATACAAAAAGGTATGAAGTTGCTGCTGAGGATGCTGTTAAAAAATCTTTAGCCACACTGATAGCTAAAAAACTAGCCATTATTGCCGAGAAAAAAATAGCAATAACAAATCCAATAACCGATACAATTTTATTTTGATTCTCATTTACCTCTTTTTGTATAAGGATAAAATATAAAACTGAGAAAAAGATAACAATCATAAAGAGCGTTGTAATATTATTATCTTTTAAATGTATAATATTGCCATTTAGAGTTTCTGGAGTTTTAAGAGCAATAAGGATAGAGCCTACTATTAGAATAAGTTCGATTAGTCTTTTCCTAGATTCTCTCTCCAGATACAAATTATCCAGAAACTTCACACAAAACAAATGAACTTTTTTTTATTTAAAGTTATCTTTTTTGATAATTATATATGTTCAAATTTAAAATCCGTCCACCCTCCTCACCACCACCGACCCATCCCTCATCCTTACAAGCCTTTCCCTCATTATGCCGTACTTATGATAGCTCATGGCCTCCACGTGTCCCAGCCCAAGATATTTCATTATCTGTTTGCCATCCTCCTGCGTCATCGCCAGCTCCTCAATTGGAGGCGCTGTTTTTACTTTTTTCTTTGCAAGAACCACCCCGTCTTTGAGATTGGCACCCGCGTATCCTTTTGCATCCGTTAAGATAAGCGTGCCCTTTTTCATGTACGCGCCCGCGAACTCGCCCGCACGGCCTTCCACGATCACAACACCGCCATCGAGGTGAGCGCCGCTGTTCATTCCTGCATCACCCCTGACATGAACAATTCCTTTCTTCATCAATAAACCGGTACCGTTGTAAGCATTCCCTTCGATCGTTACCATAGCCTCACAGTTGCATCGCGCTGCCACAGTTCCCCGAAGAATTCCGTCGTCCAGCTGCAAATGCTTATTCAGCTCATCGAATTTATTCCTGATGAGGACATCATTCCCCAATCCTTTGCAGATGATCCCGGTTATTGACCTGAACTTCCTGTAACCTGGCTCGTCCGAAGCCATTTCTACCACATTTCCTACCGGCTCTTCAATGCTCCCTTTTACATATATCGTGCCGGAAACCATTCCCATTCCCATTTCCAGTGAGACATCACCATCGATATAGAGCTTTCCTATCTCTTCAGGCGCCCCACTTCCACCGAAATGCGCAAGGTCAACACCCATGCTGTAACCCAGTCTCTTGCCGGCGTTTCCAGTGATACACACCTCTTTGCCTTTCCTTAGTTCATCAACAAGGTCTTTATAAGTGTACTTTTTCCCCTGCTGGTAAGGTATGATGCTATCAGGTTTTATCTTATTATTCTGCCATGTGAAATTATACGTATAATCGCACAGGTTATCCACGCGTTCTTTTATGACAAGGTGCATAATATTTAACTCAAAATACTATTTACTTCGTGCTTTTTACGAACTTGGCGGTGGTAAATATTTGCCTACCGCAGAGAACACAAAAGACGCAAAGATATATTAATTCTTAGCTGCTGATATTGGACTAGAGAAAAAACCATAGCGGGTATCCACGCATGGCGCAGCCATGCGTGTGTGGGGAGTCGAGAACCCGCAGGGTTTCGGCGTTCATCTGCGGTCTTGTATATGCAAATTACTTCAATTTGTTCGGATCCGTGACGCCAGTCAGCACCGCAGTCACCTTCACACGTCCTGCAAGCGACTCATCCACTTTCGCACCCCATACGATGCGCCCGGTATTCGGCGCTTTCTGGAGGATGATCTCGCCCGCCTGGGTGACTTCGCCAAGGGTCATATCCTCGCCGCCCGCTATATGGACAAGAACCCCATAAGTACCCGAAATATCCGCAACATCAAGCAGGGGCGTCGAAAGTGCCTGTTCCATTGCTTTCTCTATGCGGTTCTCACCCTCAGCATCTCCGATACCGATCGCCGATATCCCACCGCGCTCGACAACACTTCGAAGGTCGGAATAATCGAGGTTCACAAGGCTGGGCTGCGTTATGGTTTCTGTTATGTTCCTGATAAAGGCGCCTACGAATTCGTTCGCTACTGCGAAACCTTCACGGAGCGGCAGACTGCCTGCGATGGCCCGGAGCTTGGAATTGTCTATGACCACAAGTGAGTCGCATCTCGCCGCAAGTGCCTTTATTCCCGCGATCGCTTTCTTGCGCCGTGTAAGCTCATAACTGAAAGGCAACATCACGCACCCTATGGTAAGTATCCCTGCTTCGCGTGTTGCTTCCGCCACTACAGGCGCAGCGCCTGTTCCTGAGCCGCCTCCCAGGCCTGCTATGATGAATATAAGGTTTGAATCCTTTAGCTCCTCCTTAATTTCCTTGAGGCTTTCCCTGGCTGCTTCAGTGCCGCGCTCGGCGAAGCCACCGCATCCCTTTCCCTGGTAGGTTTGCTCACCGAGGAGGACCTTCGCATCCGCCTTTGCGCCCATCAAATGCGTCGCATCAGTATCAGCCGCAATAATCCTGCTTCCAACCATTTCTTTTTGCGCTATCCACGAAACGATATTGCAGCCTGCGCCGCCCAGACCGATGATCGCCACGGTGGGTTTTGCAGCTTTTGCAAGCTCAGAAATTCTTGAATCAAGTGTCATAAAATCCCTCTATATTTCGATCGTACTTTTCGTACTTTTTAATATTTTGTATATTCCCTTATCACAAGATATATAACCTTTATCCAATAAGTTTGCAGGAATCAATGAGCAAGATAAACCTCGACCCCAATATCAAATACATCGAAGGTACCCAGCGCGTGCTCGACCCAGAGACCACGCTTGCCAATACAACAAAGCTCCTCCCCAGGATCGGCGTGACCAGAATAGCCAATATCACTGACCTTGACCGTGTGGGCATTCCGGTTTTCTCAGCCATAAGACCGAGCGCAGCGGAGGGTGCTATATCCATATATTCCGGAAAAGGCGCCACCGAGACCAATGCAAGGATCTCTGCGATCATGGAAAGCTTTGAGCGCTGTCTTGCGGAGCAGCCCGAGGTCAGCATCAACCTGAGCGGCGTTCCGCTCAAGGCGGAGAGGACCGTTGATACTTATGAGTCGCTCAGTGAGAACTATCCCACTTTATACCCAGATGCCCTCCTCCTGCCACAGCCAGTCTCTGAGTTTACAAGCCTCGAATGGGTCATGGGGTATGATTTCATGAACGACATTGAAGTTTTCGTCCCTGCCAATGCAGTTTTCCATCCGTACAATCCCCAGGGCGCAAGTAAGCTTTTCCGGAGCAACACCAACGGGCTTGCATCCGGGAATACCATCGAGGAAGCCGTGCTCCACGGCCTGCTCGAAGTGATAGAAAGGGATGCCCTCAGCATTGCCGAGTACACCCACAATCCCGGGAAAGAGATCATGCTTTCAGAAAGCGACGGCCTGAATTATGAACTCAAGAGGAGAATGGAAGAAACGGGGATAAAGGTCAAAATCTGGCTCCTCGATTCTGATGTGGATATTCCAACCGTGGTTACAGCGCTTGATGATACAGTTCTGAAGGACCCTGCGCTTCTCGTGATGGGAGCTGGAGCGCACCTGTCGCCTGAGATAGCGGTCACTCGGGCTCTTACCGAGGCAGCCCAGAGCCGCGTGGTCCAGATACATGGGGCGCGTGAGGATACGGACAGGGAGCGCGTGGTGCGCACCTTTGGTTATGAACACATGAAGAAAATGAACAGCTACTGGTATGAAGAGCTTCCATCCACAAGCATGGATGAGATGGAGGACAGTTCAGGCAACACGCCCTCTGCAAACATCAGAACAGTGGTGGAGCGTCTGGAAGGGATCGCTGACGGGACAATAATCGTTGACCTTTCAAGAGGCGTTGACGTCCCCGTTATCAGGGCGATAATCCCCGCATTTGAACTCTATACCCTTGACCGCGAGAGAAAGGGTGAGCGCATCAAGAAGAAAAAGAAGAGAGTGGCTAAATGAAGGCCGTGGTATACACGGGCACGAGCATAAGCCACCGCGATGCAGGAAAGATACTGGATGCAGATTATCGCCCGCCCGTAAGGCGTGAAGATATCAGGAGGCTCTTAAGATCGGCGCCGGAAATTATCGGGATAATCGACGGGGTTTTTTTCGACAGCGCTGCAGTAGCGCACCGCGAGATAATCGAAGCCCTTAAAATGGGCATTATCGTGGTGGGCGGGGGAAGCATGGGGGCGCTTCGCGCATATGAACTTGAGCCCTACGGGATGATAGGCGTAGGGAGGATATATGAAATGTACCGAAGCGGTGTTATCGAATCGGACGACGAAGTTGCATTGACTTTTGACCCGGAAACGATGCAGCCACTGTCAGTGCCGCTTGTAAATCTCCGGCTGACGCTCAGGCTTGCACAGGATAAGGGGATATTGACCGCAGAAGAGACAGCCGGCATCCTGGACATCACCAGGAAAATATTCTATCCTGACAGGAATTTCAGGAGTATAATCAATGAATGTGCAAAAAAGGGGATCATTGCAGATCCTGAAAAGGAAAGAGTGTTAGATTTTTTCAAGGGAAATGAAGTGGATGTAAAGAGGGAAGACGCCATTCTTGTTCTTGAGAAGATCAAAGAGCTGTGCAAGTGACAGTTTGGATTTATCGAAGAAAGAGTTTGAGCCGCAGGATTTTTATTGCAGTGAATGTATATCTTTTTCCAGCATCCTCAAAAATATTCCGTAGGCTGTATCGCGGGGGAGTGAAATAACAGAATGGGTTTTCTTGGCACCAAAGCTGGTCCGTTTACAGATTAAACCTTGATCATCTCAATAGCGGGTTTTATTATGCTCTGTTTGAGCGTTGTATGTGCAAAAAGAAAGATTCTTGTAAAGCATTTTAAAATGTCAAGACCTCGAGCATCCTCACCTGATGCGCTCGGAATTCATTCCGGCGGTCTGTGACTATAAACGATTGATTTTTCATGCTTGGAAAGGCGAAAAGAGGTAAAAGCAATAGACTTTGAATCTTAATTGGACGCGTCGAATATCGTCAACAAAAGCAGATAAAATATATTCTCATTAGCTTTCAGATAATTTACTATTAAATCATTTGATTATATAATCGGAAGGGTTATATCAAATAAAAAATATCTTCTCCTGATATGAGTATTTGCCTTTGGAAAGGTTGTGAGATCAATGGTGATACTAACATTAAGCAGGCAATGGTACAATAACCCTTTTGCAAAGGTAAACCCTCAAATCAAAAACTGCAATAAAAGAAGAAATACAAAAAACGGAAAGGTGAACATATGACTGCAAAGAAGATTTTGATAATAACAGGTGACTACGTAGAAGATTATGAAATGATGGTTCCATTTCAGGCACTACAAATGGTTGGACATACTGTGCATGCTGCGTGTCCAGGTAAGAAAGCTGGTGAACAGATACGAACTGCAATCCATGACTTTGAAGGAGATCAAACATATAGCGAAAAGCGTGGTCATAACTTTACTCTGAACACCACTTTTGATGATATCAATGCTGAAGATTATGATGCACTGGTAATTCCAGGTGGACGAGCACCAGAATACATTCGTTTAAATAAAAAAGTAATACAAATTGTACAAGATTTTGCTAAAAGAAATAAACCAATCGCTGCCATCTGTCATGGTCCACAGGTATTAGCCGCTGCCAACATTCTAAAAGGAAGAAATTGTGCAGCATATCAAGCTGTTGGACCCGAAATAAATTGTGCCGGTGGCAAATGGGTAGACATAGCTTTGGACCAGGCTCACATAGATGGTAACTTGGTAACTGCACCGGCATGGCCTGCACATCCTGAATGGCTGGCTAAGTTTCTTGATGTACTAGGGACAAAGATTGAACCATGAGAGAAATAAATTAAAAATATAAATTTTAAAATCCATGAGCATCCCTGTGATGCCTCCCGCTTCTAACGGGAGACTAAAGACAATAGGCGTTCTCGTGCATCCATAGCGGTATCTCTTATCAAATAATAATTAAGGCGCTAAAATTGGGTATGGTTAAAACCACAAAGTAGGCATAAAGAAAGGAGCTTATTCATAGTCCCAGTTTAGGTGATTATTAGGCGTGGAAATGCCTATAAAACTCAGTGAGTTTTGTTAATAAAGTCGTAGTTCAAGCATACAACTATGACCTCAACCGAAGCTTCTGGAATTAACGAAGAATTAACGGAAAAGGATTTAAATTTACACTAAATTATAATTATTTTAAAGTATGAAAATACTTAATTGCATGCATACCGTAGGTAGTAATATAATCTATTGATATATTTCCGCCATATGTCCCTTTCTCCGCATTATCTGGAATTGCAATTGTTACTTCTACCTGAGTAGGCTCATCCAAGACAAAGTCGTTCCTATTTAAGATGGTCCAGTTCTGTATCGTCCCGTTTACGGTGATATGAATCTTCGCTGGCGGCTCATTTCCCCTTGTCAGATTCATTGTTTTTTGAACCTTGGTTCCCGGGAATGTGGTTCCAAAGTTGAACATCCTCTGGGGCTCCTTTGTTGTATACACTCCGATTTGTCCTGGCTCGCTTATTGTTATTACAACAGGCAGTGTCTCACTGAATTTCCCAACCGGAATATTCCATATAATAGCTAAGAAGAAAAATAAAAAAATGAGAGGAATGAGCCAATACAATCTCATTTTCGTCGCTTTAAGACCACTACTAAGAGAACTACAAATAGAACGACTATTCCGGCGGCTGCAATCAGAGTGCTGTTGCTCCCTCCTTTTTCTTCACCTATGATCAAAGGCACGGGCTTATACGCAGCCGATGTTGTCCTCTCCGAGCCTTTAGCAATTGTTGCGGCTTCGACATACACATCATAATTACCATCTGTTATCCCTTGAGTGTCCCAGAAAAGCTTAACGGTCTTTTCTTCACCGAGAGCAAAATCAACAGGAGTGCTCGGAATGCTTGCCATAACATTGCCATCCTTTTTGACCTCCAGTTTAAAGCTGGCAGAAGTGGCTACATTTCCGTTATTCTTTGCTGTAACTGCAAACCTAGCGACACTGCCTGCCGACACGGTTGCGGGAACTTCAGCTCCTGTTATTTCAACCGAAGCAACAGCTCCAGGTTTTATCACATTGGCATAGATATTTCCCTTCGTAGCTACCGCATATCCAACATTTGCGCCTCCGCCACCGCCAGAAGTAGGCACAGTCTTTTTACCTTCAGCAGTTACAGTACCTGTGAGCTCGCCAAGACCGGCATCCTGAGGCACTTCAAGGTCGAGGGTTATCTGCATTACATTCCCTTTTGCGAGATCAAACTCGACTGGTGTGACTTTTGTCCAGCCTTTTATGTTTCCGTCAATCGTAACCACGAAATGGTTATCGAAATCATACTGGGAATTTTCCAGCGTGACAGTCTGGTTATAGGTCTTGCCCTGCTCCACATCGCCGAAGTTGGCGCTCGATATGCCGAGGGCGCTGGCGCTGTTTATCATGAGGATGAAAAATAACAATGCATAAACAATTTTTATCATTTTTTCCATAATTTTGACACCTATTCTGAATTGGAGAATGTTAATATAATAGTGCCGCTGTAATCACCTGCTGGTTGGGCTTGAGGCACGGAAAGTCGTGCAGCCAATCTTGTTATGGCACCAAAGGCTTGTGCAATCGTAATTCTGACATCAGAGCCCGAGTCGCTCAAGACATTCATGTTTTCGACAGCCAAGTTTTCGTTGGTTCTTGCTAATGCAAAGTTAGAAGCGTTGAGCACAAAGCGACCGCTTACAAGCCCGTATGTGCCATTTCTGCTATCATTGAATCTCGCATCTACTGTTGCGTTCACATCACCAGTGTTGTTCAGTGTCACAGAGTTATTGATTATCTTGCTCTGTCCCACCAATATTGTGCCGAAGGTGCCGTTGGAGGATTGAACGTATGTGTTTTGACCAGTAGCAACGGTGGCGCTGTAGCCGATTGAGTTGGTTTCAGCCGCACCTGTGTTTGCAAAACTTGCAGTAACTATTACTGCAAGCAATATTTTTGCTCTACCCATGTTTCTCATTTTACCACCTCATATATTATTCGAAAACGTCAATATCATAGTCCCGCTATAATCCCCAGCAACCGCATCCACAGGCACACCCAGCCTCGCATCCATCGCAGTCACACCCGGCGGCGCGACCGCTACCTGCACATCGGCGCCGCTGTTATCTTAAGCAACAGGCACGCCTGGAATTCCTAAAGCGAAGTTTGTGGCGTTGAGCACATTGGCGCCGCTGATTAATCCGAACACTCTTGCTGTGCTGTCGTTGAAGCGCGCCTCGACTTTAGCAGCGAGGTCGTTTATGCATCTGTTTTTATCTGCGTTCATATGCGGTTCATTCCTGCGCGTTAAAAAATATGGAAATCAGGTGCTGTTACACCTAATTTCCAAACGTCAAAATCACAGTTCCGCTGTACGCTCCTCCCGGCTGCGCCTGGGGCACGAAGAGTCTTGCGTCAAGTACTGTCAATGCCCCGAAGCCCGGCGCAGTTGCAACCCTGGCATTCGTCCCGGCATTATTTAATGATGTCCAGTTTCCCGTATTTGTTTTTGCAAGCGAAAAGTTGGAGGCGCCGATTATGTTGCTGCCATTTACAAGTCCATACACACCGCCAACATTGTCACTCAACCTTGCATCAACGGTTGCGGTCGCATCGCCTGTGTTGTTCAGGGTAACAGAGTTATTGATTATCTTACTCTGTCCTGCAAGTATTGTGCCAAAGTTGCCGTTGGATGCCTGGACATAAGTGTTCTGTCCGCTTACGACAGTGGCGCTGTAGCCCACAGTCGAGCCTGCCTCAGGACCTATAAACTGACCGAAAGCAACAGGACTGGTTCCGACAGGCACTGTGGCTGTAACAGTGTTCGTGGCAGTGTCAATCACAGAGACGTTCTTGCTGCCAACGTTCGCCACGTATACCTTTGTTCCCGCCGGGTTTACTGCAACTCCTAAAGTCCCGCTTCCTACAGTTACAGTAGCTGTAACAGTGTTAGTGGCAGTATCAATCACAGAGACGCTGTTGCTGTTTTGGTTCGTCACATATACCTTTGTTCCCGCCGGGTTGACTGCAACTCCAAAAGGACCGGTTCCTACCGTTACGGTTGCTGTAACAGTGTTTGTGGCTGTGTCAATCACAGAGACGCTGTTGTTGTTATAGTTCGCCACGTATACCTTTGTTCCCGCCGGGTTTACTGCAACTCCAAGAGGATAGCTTCCTACATTCACGGTGGCTGTAACAGCGTTTGTTGCAGTATCAATCACAGAGACGCTTTTGTTGTTATAGTTCGCCACGTATACCTTTGTTCCCGCTGGGTTTACTGCAACTCCATAAGGAGAGCTTCCTACAATCACACTGGCTGACACAGTGTTTGTGGCAGTATTAATCACAGAGACGTTGTTGCTGTTTAAGTTCGCCACGTATACCTTTGTTCCCGCCGGGTTGACTGCAACTCCATAAGGAGAGCTTCCTACAATCACGCTGGCTGACACAGTGTTTGTGGCAGTATCAATCACAGAGACTTTGTTGCTGTTTTGGTTCGTCACATATACCTTTGTTCCCGCCGGGTTTACTGCGACTCCATAAGGAAAACTTCCTACAGGCACGGTAGCTGTAACAGTATTTGTTGCAGTGTCAATCAAAGAGACACTGTTGCTGTCATCGTTCGTGATATATGCAAACGGCGCCGCGCCTGCGCTTCCTGCCAACAATAATATTGCCAGCACTGCTAGCAACCTGACTAAATATTTCATTTTTTTACCTCCTAAACATTATTCGAAACGTCACTATTACCATCCCGCTGTAATTCCCATATGCTCACCCTGCACAATAGATATGTCGAGATTTTTCTCATACTCTCACCTAAAAAAATATGGAAATCAGGTGCTGTTACACCTAATTTCCAAAGGTCAGAATCACGGTTCCGCTGTACGCTCCTCCCGGCTGCATTTGAGGCACGAAGAGTCTTGCGTTAAGTATTGTTAAAGCGCCAAAGCCAGGCGCAGTTGCAACCCTGGCATTCGTCCCGGCATCATTTAATGATGTCCAGTTTCCAGTATTGGTGATTGCAAGGGAAAAGTTAGAACCTCCGAGAACGTTGCTTCCACTTACAAGTCCATACACACCGCCAGCATTGTCACTCAACCTTGCATCAACGGTGGCGGTCGCATCGCCCGTGTTGTTCAGGGTAACAGAGTTATTGATTATTTTGCTCTGTCCTGCAAGTATTGTGCCAAAGTTGCCGTTGGATGCCTGGACATAAGTGTTCTGTCCGCCTACGACAGTGGCGCTGTAGCCCACAGTCGAGCCTGCCTCAGGACCTATAAACTGACCGAAAGCAATAGGCTGTCCTCCTACATTCACGCTGGCTGTGACAGTGTTCGTGGCAGTATCAATAACGGAGACATTGTTGTTGAAATAGTTCGCCACGTATACCTTTGTTCCCGCCGGGTTTACTGCGACTCCAACAGGATAGCTTCCTACTTTCACGGTTGCTGTAACAGCGTTCGTGGCTGTGTCAATAACAGATACGTTGTTGCTAAATTCGTTCGTCACGTATACCTTTGTTCCAGCCGGGTTTACTGCAACTCCAGAAGGATAGCTTCCTACATTTACGGTGGCTGTAACAGTGTTCGTGCCTATGTCAATCACAGAGACGCTGTTGTTGTTATTGTTCGTCACGTATACCTTTGTTCCCGCCGGGTTGACTGCAACTCCATAAGGACCGCTTCCTACAGGCACGGTGGCTGTAACAGTGTTCGTGCCTGTATCAATAACAGAGACGCTGTTGCTGTTATAGTTCGCCACGTATACCTTTGTTCCCGCCGGGTTGACTGCAACTCCATAAGGACCGCTTCCTACAGGCACGGTGGCTGTAACAGTGTTCGTGCCTGTATCAATCACAGAGACGCTGTTGCTGTTATAGTTCGCCACGTATACCTTTGTTCCCGCCGGGTTGACTGCAACTCCCCAAGGAGTGCTTCCTACATTCACGGTTGCTGTAACAGTGTTCGTGGCAGTATCAATCACAGAGACATTGTGGTCGTTTTCGTTCGTCACATATACCTTTGTTCCCGCCGGGTTGACTGCAACTCCATAAGGACTGGGTCCTACAGTCATGGTGGCTGTAACAGTGTTCGTTGCTATGTCAATCACAGAGACACTGTGGCCGCCAAGGTTCGTGATATATGCAAACGGCGCCGCGCCTGCGCTTCCTGCCAACAATAAGATTGCCAGTACTGCTAGCAACCGGACTAAATATTTCATTTTTTTACCTCCTATTCATTTCGTATTTCGTTAGATGCTCGGCAAAGGTAATCTACCACTACTTCTGCAGTATGTTATAGCCTGCCTCTGCTATTATGAGGCATCCATTCCACGGTTAACGGTGTTAACCATTATGATATAGATAATATATATGAATATAACAATTGTTACTTTTTTTTTGTACCATTTTTGATTCAATTTCAATTAAAATCCTTTCAAAATTACAACCGGCAGGCAGTGCCCACATGGACAGTTTGACCCCTTCGGACGTGCCTTTCAATAGCTGCCTCCCCGCGTAAAAAGACAATCCGAATAGTGCCAGACCCAAAACACCAATAAGAAAAGACCATATCTTGTTTGTTGCTTGCGTTCTCATCCTTACTAATGAAGCTCTGAGCCTGACAGTTTCTCTCTTATCCCGCACGTCTTCGGTGAGGAACATACGAGCATACCAACATATCGCCTCTTAACAATTTTGCGAACAACTTAGCATCAAGTTTATCGTTATTTAATTTGTTCGATGCTATCGCCTTTGTCTTGAGAGGATGGACAAGATGAAGATCAGATTCGATCTCCTCAAGCTTATCCCACAATACTACCCACATGTTCCCGGTGGATTCTATTGCGATATGTGAATTGTTGTTCCCCAGCTTCTCTTTGACTTTATTTATTGCTTCTATATTGTTTCCAAACCGAAATTCATACTATTTCTCCTTTCTGATCCTGGACACAGGCTACTCAATAGTCTCGATGGATGTCTATTCCAACGTATTTTTTCTCCATTGTTTTACCTCTCTGGGGGTTTTTCGCTGCATACAGCCATTCGCATGTTGTTTTATGCACATCGACAGCTGCGCGGAAAGGTCCAGTCACCAAGTCGACCGAGGTGGTCATGTTGGTAATCGGACCGTTACCACGCTACCCAAAAAAGATTATGGAGGCATTAACATGTCGTCATGAATTGAAACGGTCATTTTCTTCTGCGCTGATATTATTGTTCAGTCGATAAAATTAGTTATCTGAAGATCCTGCATACTATTTTTTGCCACCATACATTGTAAATATTCCATATTTATAGAAGCAATCCACATCTTTGAAGCCGATAAATTTTAAAGCGCCAATCTGAGCATCCAAAGTATCAGGTTTGTTTTCCACAAGGTCTTTATATCTTTGGATGATCTCCTCAAAATAATTACCTTCTATTTTTAAGAAGGTTTTTCTTTCATCAATCCATTCTTTCCAAAGCAAGAGATACCATCGCTCAAGGGCTTTTGCTGGAGCAAGGACTGCATCAATGTTTAGAAAGTACCCATCGGTATCCAAATGGGAATAGATACTCCTGAATATTGCTTTTTTCTCATCCATTGTTAAATGATGTATTGCGAGTGAAGAAACTATAAAATCAAAATTCCCTTGCACAAGGTTTTTATCAATAATCTCTTGAAAACTTGCTTTAATAAAATGAGTATGATTAAAACCATTTAGACGCTTTCTAGCTTTATTGAGCATATCCTCCGAACCATCTATCAGAGTGGTTGATATCGAGTTATTAACTTTCAAAAGCTCATGAGTAATAATCCCGTCTCCACATCCAAGATCAAGAATGTTAATTTTTGGTTTGTTGTTAATGAAATGGTTGTAAAAAGATCTCAGAATCTCAAGCAACCTCCTCCGCTCTACGATATAGATATCCGAATTTTCTATGTATTCTTGAGAAAACTCAGCTTTTGCCCACTTAGATTTATTGAATTCTGTCACAATTCTATAGCCTCACCTTTGCAGAATATTTCATATAATATTTAGAGATTATGGCCATCCTAGCGTTCAGAGACCTTTCCGTATGAAGTCCGGCGCCGCAAAAAAATCGAAAAAACGTTAGCTGCATCTTGAATCCTGAACCATCGAGCATCCTCACCCGATGCGTTCGGAATTCATTCCGGCGATCTGTGACTGAAGGCAATTAGTTTTCATGCTCATAAAAGACTATAGGCAGCCTGCACAACTTTCCAAATCCCAAAATTCAGCGCACTTTGGATAATGGAAAAACCTGTACTAAGTCTTTAATTTCCTGGCTCTCTCTATGTCGAATTTGAAAAAGTAAATCCCTTTTTGGGACCCTGCTACTATATATGAACCATCTGACGAAACTGAAACGCTATGAACGTTCCCACCTATTTTGTATTTCCATAGAAGCTCTCCATTTTTATTAAAAAAATAAATGCTTCTGTCTTTAGATCCGGCTACTATATATGAGCTATCAGATGAAATTGTGACACTATTAACCATGTCACCTGTTTTGTATTTCCATAGAATTTCTCCTTTTTTATTAAATAGATATATGTTATTATCCTGTGACCCAACTACTACATATGAACTATTAGAGGAGATAGAAATACATAGCATCCGGCTTTCTGCAAGATAGCTCCACAAATGTGCACCTTTATCACTGAATAAAAGAACTTCCCTTTCAGAACCTGCTGCTATGCGGGTGCCATCTGAAGAGATGGCCATTAAATGAACGTCTCAATCTGTTTTATGTTTCCATAGAACCCTTCCTTGTCTATCAAATAAGTAAATATCATTACCAGAGATTACAGCTACAAATGAACCATCAGATGGAATTGATACTACAGTTTCTTTAAGTGAGATAATATCGTAGTCCCATAAGCTAGTTCCCTGTCGATCAAACAGAAAAATCTTATTCTTATCACATTCTTCTCCACCAAGATTAAAAACCGCCGCTATAAAGCTACCATCAGAAGATATAGAGATACATTGTACGAAGCCTTGTCGCATATATTTGCATAAGAGTTTACCATTAATATCGAATAATTTTAGATTATTTTGAGTGCCTATAGCTATGCTAGAGCCATCTGAAGAATGAGAAATGGAGGTTCGGTAAACATCATCCCACCACAAGAGCTTTCCATCTTTGTTGAAGATGAGGGCATCGTCATAGAAACTTCCTTTAGCATATGTTGCTGCTATATATTTGCCATCAGAAGAGATAGAAGTAAATGAAATACGGTGATCAACTGCCAAAAAAGCTCCAATTAAAGCTCCTATAAAAGAGATAATTGGTGCTAATTTGTTAATTATTTCATTGGAACCACCACTTATAAAGGCGATAAAAGGAATAATGATAATAACAAATATAAAAGCACCAAAAATCATAGAAAAAATTATGCGAACAATATCGTAACCTTGTTTATAAGTCCATAACAAAGTTGGATCTTCTGATTCTTTCCCGCTAAATATTTTTAGCTCTTCATCGAGCTTTTTAACCGTGTCAACAAGCGGTTTCCTAAGTTCTTCATATTCTTCATCAAGTAGGTCTCCAGAAGAATAATTTTTTTCAAGATATTTGATTTTAGAAATTACTCCATTCTTTTCTTTCTCCAATTCCCCAGTTTTATCGGTAGATTCTTGAGTTTTCCCTATTTCATTAGATAATTCAGATTTTTCTTGTTTTTCTTTTTCATACCAAGCCGTATTATCACTACCGATTAGATAAACAACCTAAGGTTTATTCTGTATAAAAAAGCATCTTTTTTATTTTATTAACCTACGCCTGAATAAAAACACAGAATCCCAGCAAATTACCAGAGACGCCAAACCCTCGAGCAATCAGCGCTCTGATGCATCGGAACTCATTCCGGCAGTCCGTGACAGCGATCGTGTGAGCTCTCCACGAAGAACCGTGACTGCCTGTCCCCCGGGATAAACCCGCTTCCCACTCAAGCGAACACGCACGACACCACCACGTCCAGAAGCTTGATAGGCTATGAACTCATTTTTATTAAGATGTTTCCTCCAAAAGGGGCCTAAGCAGCAGTGAGCAGATCCCGTGACTGGATCCTCATTAATCCCTAACTTCGGCGCGAAAAAACGGGAGACGAAATCATAGCTTTGGGTAGCAGCAAGGCTAGTAACTATGACCCCTTCGGCTGAAATTTCGCTGAGTAAACCGAAGTTCGGCTTCAAGTTCCGTACTGTCTCCTCTGAGTCTACTTCCACAAGATAACCAAATCGGTTTTTACCGACATATTTCGGCGTAACTCCCAATGCTCTGGCAAGACCGAGTGGAGGAGCTACCTGCTCTTCTGGTTCGGCTGGGAAATCAAGTTCGATCCAATCGCCATTGTGTTCAGCCGTCAGAAGCCCGCTGCGTGTATAAAAGCGCACTTGCTGGTCTGGCTTCATGTAACCTGCTTCCCATAATACATGCGCACTTGCCAATGTTGCATGACCACAGAGGTCAACTTCAACTGCCGGGGTAAACCAGCGCAGATTGAAGCTATCTTTTTGCCTATAAAGGAAAGCAGTCTCTGATACGTTCATTTCTTGCGCTACTTTCTGCATCCAACATTCATCTCGCGGTTCGGGCAGTATGCAAACCGCAGCAGGGTTGCCTGTAAATGGTTTATCTGTGAATGCATCTACCTGAAAGATTACTGATCTCATGTTTTCCTACTTGCCTGCAATGGCGTATAACGTGTGTTTGCGAAGTATTAAGATTAGTGTCTAATCCCCATATTTGGGGGAAGCAAATCTGCTTTTTGGCTGTTATAATTTCTAAAGGACTTCTAGATAAATGCCACTATCCCAAAATTCATTATCTTCACGCCAAGAGCAGCTCTTTAAAAAGCCTGCTTCAGCCTTCATGACCCCTGCGTGTCAACCTGATTATGAAATATTGGGGTCGGAAGAATATGCGCACTCTGCACAAAACAAGGTGCTGCACTCACAATGTTTGTTGATGTCGTCCTGGTCATACATGCCCAGCCTCCTTTCATGCTGAAGTGCATGCCATCGCAGATATCCACATGATCAAGCACATCGATGCCTGTCTCTACCAGCATCTTGGTGAGCCACATCTTCTCTGATCGACCTGGTATCGCCCAGATGGGTGATTATGGGCCACGATGATATGTGCCGCGGATTCTACTAGGGGGGCGCGGAAAGATCATTGTGTTTCCGGTCGGAAAATGGGCTGAGAATTATCAGTATATTGCATCCTTATTAGCTACTTTGCAGGTTGCAGGGCAAGAATGGGTTTGAAAACCTTGAAAAGCTACTCAGACAGGAATTGTGTCTGAGCTAAACAATACAAAAATTATATTCCTGTCATAATAAGGGTCGCCGCCCCCTCGAATACTTCTCCACTCACCTTGCTTCAATCTCCCTCTTAATTGTGTCATCTATCTTAAGAATCATTCATTAAAACCTGACCTCGACATGACCAGCGCGCCCTCCGGGCGTAATTGCCAGGGGTTTAGTTCACGGTGAATAACCACCTCCTGCGGTAATTCGCCTGCTGCCTGGGCGGTAGTCGTCGCTCTGCTCCGACAACCGTCGGTTAGCTTATTTCCCTGATGCTTGCAGTTGCTCACTGCCTGGGCGCCCAGTTGGGTCAACTGGGGCACTGCGAGGGGATTATTTATAGTTATTATGCGGGCGAGATGCCCCAAAACGATACCCGCCAGGTCTCTGTCATAAGCCATCAGAACTATCTGTCGCAGGGTACGGATCATATGGTGTTCGCTCCTAAATATATTGAAACGATTCTACTATCAAATGTATCCCGGCAATCTATATCAACATCATCGGTATATATACCAAAAACTCATATTATATCCACAACATCATGTCCACCGAATCCCTGATAGACCTCTCCAAAAAACTCAGCAGGAATAGCAGAGTAGACATTTTAGAAAAGCTTTGCATGAAATCCTGTCGGGTCCGCGATCTATCAGATGATCTGGATATCAGCAAAGAAAGAATCTCAGAGGCGCTTACAGACCTTGTTTCATCTCGTCTGGTTATTAAGTTTGAAAGCGAAGCCATTATCGTCGAACCACACTCAATATATGTGATATCTCCTTTCGGGAGCGAAATTCTGGACATTAGTGATAAGCTGGATTCAATCAAAGGAAAAGTTCCTGAAAAGATCAGGGATTTCGGGGATGGGATTGGATATATTTTAAATTATTGTCTAGAAGCTGATTTCAAAGTAAATCATAATGCAAGAAAAATCAAGGAAGGGATCAGGATCAACATGGACATAGAAAAAAGAACTCCGTGTGAGAAGAAAAATTGTGAGATCACCTGCGAACCTGTGATCAAAAACATAGTAAAACGATTTGGGAGTGTTGACCAATTTGAAAAAGGAGATCACGCCAATTGCAGTTTCAACATAAAATTGATTCGAAAATAACTACTCTAACCTTTTTTCCTCCTCATTGACAAGTTTTTCCTCCTCAATGACCAGACTCTCTCTGATGTACCTGATCACCAATTCAAGACGCTTGGTCTCTCCCTGATCCTTAAATCTCTCATTATCCAGTAGAATGCGGACATACTCAAAAAGAGCACCAGGCATGCTCTCATCTGCAAGATTCCAGGATAATACTTTAATAATTCTTGAGACTTCATCGTGGGTCAGTAAACCTTTTCGTTCAATTTCTATCAGCCCAATCTTAATAGTTCTCAATATTTCATCATCTAACGTTTTGCGGACATTCTCAAAAATCGCACCAGGCATGCTCTTATTTATAATATTCCGGGTTGATACATCAATCATTCTTGAAACTTCATTATGGGTCAATAAACCATTTTTTTCAAATTCTTTTAGCATATTTGCATTATTTTCGAGTTCAGAATGTATGCTCAATTTTTTATGTTTAAAATTGCCCTCCTGGAGATCAGGGAACTCTAAATCGAACCTGCTGTTAAAATATTTGTTTGAGATCATTTTCATCCTATCATGTCCTACGATCTTTTCCCATTCATCGATCAATTCAGAGTCCATACCTGTGTCTTATGTGATAAAAGTAAATAAAAATTGTTATGGAGAAAAAAGGAGAATCCAATGATGGATTGAGGGGCAAAATCAACGGTAAAAGGGAAGCCTCCAAATCGCTCATAATACATGTCATTTGGTGCTAATATAAAGTCAGGTTAAAAAGATTTGTTACGACATTTCCGGAACAAAACCCAATTTGTTCCGATTTTCAGGTAACAAATATTATAGACTACCAATTATTATATACAAATAATCTATTGTAAAATTCAGTCAATAAAGTAAATAAGGGTGATAATATGGATAAAAGTTTCCGTACAAATGTAAAAAAAGAATACAACAAAAACTACAACAAATCCAGTTTTACATCTGGGGATTGAAATTATGGGCATGAATTTGAAAAATATAAACTACAAAGTAGCTCAATGTTTTCCTGTTCATTATTCAAATGAGGATTCAGAATGAAAAACTATAGAGGTATTGAAGAAGATTGGCCAAGAGTTTATGTCTGCACTTTCTGCAAAAAGGAGTTCGCTTCAATGGATTCCGTGTTTAGCCACATGAGAGATGAGCATGAATTTGTTCAAAAAAGCAAATAAAAAGGAGGCGAGTAACAATGGATATATTCGAAGTACTAAACGCTATCTTAAAGAGAAAGAAAGCAATCATGAATAGCGGTGTGGACGAGCAAGACGCCTTGATAAAAGCAGAACTTGATGTATCTAACGAATATCACATATCGCTTTTTGACATCAAGAAGTTAGTTGAGCCGCGGGCAAAAACATAAAACATCCCGAGATTCAAAAATATATCTTATCCAAAGCTCAAAACGATGAAAATGTTGTATAAATACTCAAACACATAATCGCCTGAAAGCACTTGGTGCTCTTATCAAATCATATCTACCAACTTTACAAGCAGCAAGTAATAACTATCGAGATACAGTAGAAACCCAATTTAATTGACTGCAATTCGCGGGGTGCTGTATTTGATCTAAACAGGTAGCTTGAACTATATCCTTTTTTATCAGTTTACCCAACCAAAATCTCCATCTTTTTTCTTTATTTTCAGACTGATGTGCTGAAGTTTATTATATATGCTGATCATAGATACATAGCAGTGCCTATGAATTTAAGAAATGTGGATAATATAATAAAAATTAGCTTATTTATAAATAAAGTTTCTTTCCTATCTATCAATAGACTAAATTAAATGGATGTGATTGTGGGCTTTGGCAAATGGATGAAAGATATTCTCAAAAAGCAAAATGAAAAATGATAGCGGAGGGGGAACATGAACCCAGATGATTTAAAGGATTTATCTGATGAATTAGAAGCGATAAAGAAAAAGTACACAAAGCAAAATAACCCTGCAGGGACGGCTCGTGAAGCTGGAGATAATGATACTGCAATAAGAGAAGGGGATTGTGATGAAAGAATTAAGGTTATGATAACCTCAACCAAAGTAACCTGGGAAGATATTGCAGGTATTGATAATGCTAAGAAAGCTATCAATGAGTCCGTTACTTTTAGTAAAATTAAGGGAAGACCTGACCCATGGAAAGGCATTCTTCTTTTTGGACCTCCCGGAACTGGTAAGACAATGCTTGCTGCGGCAACTGCCGGCTCTTTTAAAGCTACTTTTTTTAATGTAAAAATAAGCGATATATTATCAAAATATTTCGGTGAGTCTTCAAAGATCATCTCTGCTTTATATGATTGTGCATGGAAAAGAGCCCCGTCTATCATTTTTCTGGACGAAATCGATTCTATTGTGAGTATCCGTAATACTGAGAAATCTGAAGCTTCGATAAGAATATTGTCCACATTGCTTTCAGAAATGGATGGATTGCATAATAAGAATTCAAGCCGGCATATTGTGACAATGGGCGCAACCAATACTCCATGGGATATTGACTCTGCAGTGCTCAGCCGGTTCCAAAAGCGAATTTACATCCCTCTGCCTGATCCGCAGGCTGTTATGAAAATGATTAAACTGTATATACATAAACATGATTTAGAGTTCGACGGGGATATGCAGGAGATAGCGAAAAGCTGTGTCTCGAAATTATTTTCAGGACGCGATATCGCAACACTTTGCACGGAAGCGCACTGGAACATGTGGAATGAACTAAATAAAGGAATTATAGATCCAATTTCTCCTATAATAAGGTCGCTAAATAATTCAGATTTCAAAAAAGCTTTAGCGAGTATAAATGGTACAGTAACAAATCAAGATGTGGATAAACATGTAGATTGGGCAAAAAAAAATAGCTCATATTTCGCTGATAAAGAGCAGACAACAGAAGCCCTGCCTTTCCTTGAAATAGTTGAAACGGAAAATAAAGAAAAAAACAAATCAATAAAAGAGAAGGAGAAGAAGGAAAAAGAAGATGATGAGAAAAAAGCCAAAGAAGAGCAAGATAGACTAAAGGCTCAGCAGGAAATAAAAGGCATGAAGTTCGCGCTCATCCCCGCAGGCAATTTCATGATGGGTTCGAATGAATCTGATCGGGAAAAACCTGTTCATAAAATAACAATAAGCAAGGCGTTCTATCTTGGCGTCTATCCTGTGACTCAGCAGGAATGGAAAGCAGTTATGAAAAACAATCCTTCAAATTTCAAGGGCGAAAACTTGCCTGTAGAAAGAGTATCCTGGAAAGATGTTCAGGAATTTATAAAAAAACTCAATGAAAAAGAAGGTACAAACAAGTACCGCATGCCTTCAGAAGCTGAATGGGAATATGCAGCGCGCGCCGGGAAGACAACACGATATTCATTTGGTGAAGATGAATCAAAACTTGGCATTTATGCATGGTATGAAGAAAACTCAGGGGGCAAAACCCACGATGTTGGTCAGAAAAAGCCCAATCCATGGGGTTTGTATGACATGCATGGCAATGTTCAGGAATGGGTGCAGGACAGTTGGCATGAAAATTACAATGGAGCTCCAGCAGATGGAAGTTCATGGGAAAGTGTAGATGGCTCTTATCGGATTATTAGGGGCGGTAGCTGGAACAGAAGCGCAGGAGGATGCCGGTCGGCGCTTCGCAACCATGAAAAATCTGACCACCCCAGCAACTTTCTCGGCTTTCGTCTTGTGAGGGATTTGTAACCACTTTCCACTTTATCCCTTTACTGGGTAGATGAAAAAGAGTTCAATCTGTGAAATCTGCGGATTTTCCTCTGAAATATTATCCACAGATTGCGCAGATTATCACAGAGAGAGATTATATAGCATAGACAATAATTTAGTAAATTCAGGACATTCCCGAATTAATTCCGTCTTTTCTCCTTTTGAATGCCATGAATATATCATAGCACATGATAATAGCTGCGATTATCAAGATTATCCCTATAATACCTGCAACAATGTTTCCGGAAGGTGTATCAAAAGTTTCGGAAGAGACCAGAAGGGAAGTAAATCCCCTGGTTAGCGACTGGTAGCTTACATAACTGAGAGCTGCTATCGATGTCACGATCATGAATACACCGGGGATTCCAGATATCATCCAACCTTTCTTTGTATCAATAAGCCATAACGTAATTATCATGAGTGAAAGTCCTGCCATGAGCTGGTTTGATCCCCCGAACAGCACCCAGATATATATCCATGTACCTCCGAAATTGGGAGATGCAAGAAAAAAAGTCGCAGCAAGGAAAAGCACAGAAGCTATTATCTTATTCCTAAGGAGTGGTATTTTCTCTCCCCCGATTTCGTGGATTGTTAACCTTCCAAGTCGCACAATAAGAATCATCACAGCAAGCGCAAGAGCAACGAATATGAGCCCGACATAAGCGTTCGCAGTATCGCTTCCGCCAAGAAGATTTGCTGCTCCCTTTGAGAAAATGTCTGCTGCTGAGAGTGGATTTCCATGTGCATCAGTCGTATCCGCAACTGATAGCGTGGCAACTATTGACAGCGCAAGGAGCGCAAGCATACCTTCTGCAAGCATGGAGCCCGCAGTCACAGGTGCAACATCTGTCTCTTTGTCTATTTGCTTAGAGGTAGCTGAACTGCTCACAAGGCTGTGCCAGCCAGATATAGAGCCGCAGGCGATCGTTACAAAAAGAAGCGGCCATAGCGGCATTGCTGCTGTGCCTGACATTCCAGCGAAAAATTCTGTATATTCAGGCATTAAATAAACATGATTCCCGAATATGAGAGTGGCTGCGAGGGCTATGATTCCGAACAACACTACATAAAAGAACATGTAAATCGTGGGCTGGGTAAATTTCCAGATGGAAGTTAGAGCCGCTACAAGGCAGATCGCAAGTAGAACTGTAAGCCAGATATTCGGAACTTGGATCCCCCAGGTACCGAAATATGGGAAATCGATCACCCATCTTCCGCCAATCGGGTTAGGGATCATATTCAAAGAACCTGCCCATATTCCACCTACGATCAATACTATGCCTGCGCTTGTTGCTATGATTGGGTCCATCTTCAACCGGTACATCTTCAATCCCACAAGTACACCTGCTAAAAGTACTGTAGCTGTGGGTATGATGTAGTTGATATTTTTTGATAGCATCACTGCTGCCAGACTTGAAAAAGCTGCCATAAGGAGTATCAGGTAGAAAAGAAGGAATATCAGAAGGATGTTCCGTGTGCGCGGGCTTATTAGCTCATAAGAAAGCGGACCCAAGCTCTTGCCATCCTTCCTGACTGACATCATGCATGAAAAATAATCCTGCACCCAGCCAATAAAAATATTCCCCACAAGTATCCAGATAAGCGCAGGAAGCCAACCCCACAGCAAGCCGGCTACGATAGCGCCCACGACAGGTGCGAGTCCTGCTATGCTTTTGAACTGGAAACCAAAAAGGACGTTTTTATTTGTGGGGAAAAATTCCACCCCATCATTATATCTATCCGCAGGAGTACGTATAGAAGGGTCACATTTCATTACATATCTATCAATTTTTTTTATACGTAAATAATATACATGAATAAATATTAGGATACCTACAACAAGTATTAATGCTGCATTAACTGCCATTTTATAAATAATCCTCTATTTTGACACCAAACCTTCAGGTGTTAACATGAAATTATCATGATTATTTATCAATGTTTCGGTTTAAGCAAGTGATCTTGCCAGATTTGCATCTTTCAAAGATGATACAACAGTGCATGAATAATGACCAGGTCGCTGTCCTGCGTCGCTGTTAACGGACGAAGAGACACATGCCTGCCGGGCTGGGTGATGAACTTCGAATGAATAAAGTCAGGTTAAAAAGATTTGTTACGCCATTTCCGTAACAAAATCCCATTTGTTCCCAGTTTTCTGTAACCGATCTTATAAACAACTAATTCTTATCCACAATTAATCTACTGTAAAATTATATCAAATACAAGTAGATGGTTTAATAAGGAGGCAAAATGACCAAGAATAAACCACATAAAAGTTATGAACTCATTATAGTTTCAATAATAATAACTATGACGATCCTACTTGGGTCAGGATTGCCAGCGCAGGCGGAAACGTATACTTACGTAACGAATTATGGTGGCAACACCGTATCGGGGATTTACCCGATGACCAATACAGTCATGGGCACACCCATCACAGTGGGAACAAATCAAATCGGTTTTGGAGTGAATACGGCTGGGATGTCGGTGAATCTTTATGGCAACACCGTATCGGGGATTTACCCGACGACCAATACAGTCACGGCCATACCCTTCACAGCGGGAACAAATCAAATCGGTTTTGGAGTGAACACGGCTGGGATGTCGGTGAATCCGTATGGCAACACGTTATCGGGGATTTACCCCATGACCAATACAGTCACGGGCACACCCATCACAGTGGGAACATATCATATAGGAGAGGCAGTGGACACGCCTGGGACATGCGGGGAAAATCTTAATGGCGATCCCGTATATAAAGGCTCTTTTGTCTGCACTTACCCCGAGTTTTCTGGGTATCTGGGTATTTTAATAATGCTATTGCCATTAATATTTCCATCTATATTTCAAGGTCAAGACGAAGACCTTTAAATATTCAAGATAAGGATTGAAGGTCTTATTCCTTTTTCAACAAGGATTCCGCGAAGACCCCAATCATTTAAAAACAGATTTGTTACACTATTTCCGTAACAAAACCCCTTTTATTACGGTTTTCAGGTAACAGATATTATAAACTACCAATTATTATATACAAATAATCTACTGTAAAATTCAATCAAAGAATTGGAAAACAGATAGTGAAGTTAGATAAGAAGTGATTTATCATGGAAAATTGCGGTTTGAATTTAAATGATAAAAAGAGAGGGGATAAAATATGTTTGATATATTCTTAAAATTTCTTGGGATTCAGTTTAACTTTTGGAGATCGAAATTATCAGTATGAGTTTGAAATATATAATCACCAAAGGATTGGGGATGCTATTCATAATTGCAACACTTAGGGCAAGGGATGCTGGTGAATCCTGGCTCTTGATAGGAACATTTGCAGGACTTGCTGTATGGCTTATATCAATGGATACAGAATGAATAAGAAATTTGGTTTGATTGCATTTGTCACAATTGGAACAATATTATTTTTTGTTGCTTCCGCAACGATAACCAGTGCATCAACGATTTATGTGCCTGATAATCACATAACTATTCAGGAAGCAGTTAATGCTTCAAATGGTGGGGATATGATTATTGTCAGGGATGGAACTTATTCCGAGAATATTAAGGTGAACAAGAGATTGACCATTCGATCTGAAAATGGATCTGCATTTTCGAAGATCATAGCAGCAAATCCCAAAAACAATGTATTTACAGTAACAGCGGATTATGTGAATATTAAAGGGCTTACGATCACAGGAACAACATCCAATAAACTCACTGAATTTGCCGCCGGAATATATCTTGAATTGGGCGTGGATTATTGCAATATTTCTGATAACAACGTATCAAATAATGGTGATGGGATATGGCTCTGGAATTCGGGCAATAATATCATTGCAAATAACATTGCAAACTCAAACGAAAACATTGGCATTTTCGTTGTTTCTATAAGTGATAATAATACGATAATAAATAACATCGTGAACTTTAATAATGTTAGCGGCATCGAACTTTGGGGCTCGAACAACAACATGATCGTAAACAACACCGCATCAGGCAATGACCGGGGTGTCTATTTGTGGGATTCGAGTGAAAATTCTCTTTCAGGTAACAATGCTGACTCAAATAAAAACAACGGTTTCTATCTCCTTTTGGGGGGAGATAACCTGTTACAAAACAACGCTATCTCGAAAACTCATAATGGTATCTATCTCGATAAATCGAGAAATAACAGATTACAAAACACCACCTTATCGAGCAATAATTATGGAATTTATATGTTTTCGTCTGACAGCATTATCGACTCGAATAATTTTATAGATAATAAAGAGAACATCTACAATGTAACCTATCCACTACCATTATTTGAAATAGTTTTTTCATTCGCTGGATTATTGGCAATGTTGTATGTAGCCTTTAGATATAGAAGACATTTTTCACGTTTTGGTGATTTATCAAGAAAATCTATAACTGGATTTCAAGTTTTTATTATAATAATAAATATACTTCTTTATCTAGAGTTGATATCACAAAACTTTATGCCGATAATGAATGTTTTCAATCTAACTATTTTAATAATATTGGCATTTATTGGATTACTTATTTTTGTACTGGGAGTATTCATCATATTCTGGAGTATATATCTTCTAATAAAAGAGGTTTTTATTCATGGAAACAAATTGATAGAAAGAGGTCCCTATAAATTCGTTCGTCATCCCTTGTATCTCGGTTGGATTATTGGAACCCTAGGACTCGCATTATCAGCGAATTCATTAATTGGTTTAATATATTCATTGATTCTTGCTTTAATTCTGTCCTATATAGCTGAATATGAAGAAGAAGACTCAAGAACAAGAATTGGCGATGAATATGGGGAGTATATGAAAAAAGTCCCTAGGCTTTTTCCTTTTGGGAGATAATTATGCTCAAAGAGGTAGCTTTGGCAGGGATGTTAATTGATTCGTGAGGTGAGTAAAATATGACTACATTTCACGCAATAACCAAGAAATGTTATGCATGTAATAAGGCAAGCATACATAAAGAAATTGGGTCTACAATTACCTTTGGTTCGCCTGATTTAGATACAAGGCCCCCTGAAATGGAACGATCAACTATTGATATGTGGGTACAAATGTGCCCATCATGCGGATATTCTTCCGCGGACATATCTGAGGGAAATGAAAAAGCGTTAGATGTTATATTTACAGATTCTTACCAAGAACAAATAGACAGCCCGGAATATCCCAAATTAGCAAATGCATTTCTTTGTTTTTCATTAATTCAAGAAAACAACTGTGAATATTTGGGAGCAGGATGGAGTAGTGTTCATGCGGCATGGGTATGCGATGATGCTGATTATGAGACCAGTGCACAGAAATGCAGAATGAGAGCTGTGTCTTTATTTCGAAAAGCAAAAGAAAATAATCAAAAGTTCGCTGAACAGGATGGTGTAGAAGAAGTTATAATTGTTGATTTGCTGAGACGATCGTGCCAGTTTGAACTGGCATTCAGTATATGTGAGGGGGTATTAAAGAAAAAACCAGAGAAAATAATCTCAAATATCATGAAATTACAAAAAATGCTCATCAAGAATAAAGATGTCGCTTGTCATCTAATTGCAGATGTAAGTGAGGTGCCAATGGAAGTTGGGCCAATTATTGAGGCTTTGAAGGATGAAGACTACAATGTTCGAAGGAATGCAGCAGAGGAGCTTGGAGAAATAAAAGATGTAAAAGAAGTAGAGCCACTTATCGAGGCATTGAAGGATCAAGACCTCCCTGTTCGAATGAATGCAACGGATGCACTTGGCAAGATAAGGGATGCAAGAGCAGTAGAGCCACTTATTAAGGTCTTGAGGGATAAAGACTACAATATCAGAATGAATGCAGCTGATGAACTTGGTAAGATAAGAGATGCAAGAGCAGTAGAGCCACTTATTGAGGCATTGAAGGATGAGGATAATGTCTTTCTAAATATTCATTGGAAAGCGGCTGATGCCCTCGGTGAAATAGGGGGTGATAGGGTCATCGAGCTTCTTGTTCAGGATTTAAAGGATGAAAACAAAGGTGTTCGAGAGGGAGCGGCATATGCTCTTGGAAGATAAAAGACTGCAAGAAGTATAAGAAGAGCATATTGCATCGAATTTGCGATCTTCTGCGCCTCAATGTAGATAAGAAATTTCAATAGACTGATAGGCATTCAAGAAACAGCAATTTAAATAAACTTGGAGAAAACTATATGAAAGCAGTGAAATTATTTAGAGAGCAGGAGGTGTTAAGAATGAGCGGGATAAATATTTTAATTATTTGTTTGATATTCTTTTCATTTATGGCCCAAGTAGTAGAGGCAAAAACTGCTGATGAATGGGTTGCTGAAGGTATTGAATTGGGTCAAGCAGGAAATTACACAGAAGCAATCAAAGCCTATGATGAAGCTTTAAAGATTAATCCACAGGATGCTAAAGCGTGGAATAAAAAAGGAAAAACTCTTTCTGACCTTGGAAGAAATGACGATGCAATCAAAGCATTAGATGAAGCATTGAAGATTGATCCACAATATGCTGAAGCCTGGTATAACAAAGGAACTGCTCTTTACAGTCTTGGAAGAAACGATGAAGCATTTAAAGCATTGAATGAAGCAATCAAGATTAATCCACAGGATGCTGATGCGTGGAATAACAGAGGAAGTGTTCTTATCAGTCTTGGAAGATACGATGAAGCATTTAAAGCATATGATGATGCCTTGAAGATTGATCCACAACTCGCTGAAGCATGGTATAACAAAGGTTTTGTTCTTAACAATCTTGGAAGATACGATGATGCAATCAAAGCATTAGATGAAGCATTGAAGATTAATCCACAATATGCTCTATCGTGGAATGAAAAAGGATTTTCTCTTATCAATCTGAAGAGAAATGATGAAGCATTTAAAGCATGGGATGAAGCCTTGAAGATTAATCCAAAGTTTGCTCAAGTGTGGAATAACAAAGGAAGTGCTCTTTACATTCTTGGAAGATACGATGATGCAATTAAAGCTTACGATGAAGCATTGAAGATTGATCCACAACTTGCTGAAGCATGGTATAGCAAAATTAAAGCTTATGATGGAATCTTGAAGATTAATCCACAGGATGCTGATGCGTGGAATAACAAAGGTATTGCTTTTAAGAATCTTGGAAGATACGATGAAGCAATTAAAGCCTATGATGAAGCCTTGAAGATTAATCCACAACTCGCTGAAGCGTGGAATAATAAAGGAAATGCTCTTAACGATATTGGGGACAACGAAAATGCAATTAAAGCATATGATGAAGCCTTGAAGATCAATCCACAATTGGATGCAGCATTGTATAACAAAGGATGGGCTCTTGTTAAACTTGGAAGAAATGAGGATGCAATTAAAACATATGATGAAGCCTTGAAGATTAATCCACAAATTGCTCAAACATGGTATGAAAAAGGATTCGCTCTTTCTAATCTTGGGAAATACGAAGATGCAGTTAAGGCATTAGATGAGGCCTTAAGGATTAATCCACAATATGCAGAAGCATGGCATGATAAAGGACTTGTTCTTTCCATTCTTGGAAGATACGATGAAGCAATTAAAGCTTATGATGAAGCATTGAAGATTAATCCACAGTATGCTCAAGTGTGGAATAACAAAGGAGTTGCTCTTGAGACTCTTGGAAGAAACGATGAAGCAATTAAAGCCTATGATGAAGCCTTGAAGATTAATCCACAGTATGCTCAAGCGTGGAATAACAAAGGAGATGCTCTTGGGAAACTGGGAAGAAACGATGAAGCAACTAAAGCCTATGATGAAGCATCGAAGTTGCAAAAAACACCAGGATTTGAAATAATAGTTGCAATCGCCGGGTTGTTCATGATAGCGCATTTATTGAGAAAAAAAGGATGATAATTTCCGGGATCCACCTGCATTATCGTGATGCTTTTCACCTGCTTCCCTGAGAGCCTGCAGGTAACTAGATGCCTGGAATGCACATATGGAAATTGCAAAAAAAAAATTAGCGAATCTATAAATACGAAAAATATTCTCTTTTATAACAAAATGACCGACTCTAAAAATCTGGGTCTAAAATGCCCCAAATGTGGGGAAAAGGTAAACATAACTATTTGGAATACCCTGAATATAACTCTTAATCCAGAATTAAAAGAAGAACTATTTCAGGGACGCATCAATATATTTCACTGCCAGAAATGCAAATTTGTGGTTCAATTTCCTAACACTTTTATGTATCACGATATGAAGAGAAAATTTTGCGTTATGTATTTCCCCGTACTGATATTTGGTAATGAAGATATGTTAAACAAAACGTTTACAGAAGATGGTGATTGTTATACCCATATCAAATGATATGCCAGATTATATGAAGAAAATGCATATAGTTTTTGATATGGATGAACTTGTACGGTATATTCAATTTAGAGAAAGATTGTTCAATTGTTCAAGCGAAAAGGGGTAAATCCTTCTGTTTCTTCATTATTCTTCTATTTCTGTTAGGTTTCATAGAATCTGCAATTTTCACAAGCAGATGAATGTTTTATAATTTCTAATACTTTTCGCAATGTACAATAGTATCAAAAAGAGGAAATTCCTGGCTTGAGAGAATTGGAGGAATAAATAAAATACGAAAGTAAATTGGCAATTCGGGACCAGATGATAAGCCCATACATACCGCTTTTTTGGAGAAACTGATTTGTTACACAATTTCCGTAACAAAATCCAATTTGTTCCGGTTTCTGTGTAACAATTATTATAGGCAAATAATATACTATAAACTTTAATCAAATACAAGTAAATAAGGGTGATATTATGGATAAAATTGAAGGCTTAAAATTAATAAGACAAACAAATAGGAAATAAAGATGGATATATTAGGTTTAATTATAGGAACAACCGTGTTGTGGATATTGACTTATGTTGTTGCATTGCCTTTGGCAAGATTATTTGCAGGGACTGAAATAACTACACTTAATGCAGTTGATAGCATACCCACTGGGACTGAAATAACTACACTTGATGCAATTGATAGCATACCAACGGAGACATTTGTTTTTGTTCATTCTCTGGTGCTGGGCATAGCAGGCTTATTGCTCGGATCATTCTTCGGTTTATATTTCATCGGTTTTGCATGGAAGGCCAAAATGTGGCCTGGTTTAATCGCACTAATGGTAGCGAGTATGTATAGTTCTGGATATAATCCCTTTTCTAATTGAAGTGTCCTGGGATAGCTTGAAGGCAGGCTGTATCCGAGAACGATTTTTGCACGAACTAAGGATTATCTATGAGAGTAGCCCAGAATTTGTCGGTTTCAATATGCGAGATGCAGGTTGAGCAATATTCAAAAGCCAGAGGAAAAGCTGTAAAAAATGCCAGTATCCTGCGCGCTCTGGGTAAGGAAGCACTTTATCTTGGCAAGCTGGATGAAGCCTTTAATTATTTCATCGAGGCACTTTCTGTGGATGAAGAACAAAAAGACCACATAGGAAAGGCAATAGACCTGAACAACATTGGAAGCGTGTACAAGCAATGGGAGAACCTTGGGCACGCGCTGGCATACTTCAAGAAGGCTCTGGAAATAGCCGAGGAACTCAAGGATGCAAGAAATGCAGCAGTGGTAAGAGGCAATATGCTTCATTAAAGCAAAGCAGAGCACGTTAAAAGCTTTCTCTGAAACACGCATATTGACCAAGATATTGGGTGTCTATAGACGCTACTTGCACCTGCACCTGAATTGAAAACAGAAGTAATCCTCATGAAATGCTGAAATTCAGGCGCGCATATGAGCGAGATTATTGTAACTCATTATACCTTCGGCCTTAGTATCATGAATTGCACTCTTCTTTTACAAATTTTGTAGCAATGGTAGCTAATATAATAAAAATAATTACACAAAGAAGCCAGTCCAAAAAACCTTCAAAATTATATAAAAGCGCATAAACAATTAAAATTACAAAGATAATTAAATCTATGATTACTAATATCTTCCAGATAGTCTCTAAGATTTTGATAACAGAAATCCTTTCAATAGGGATAAGTTGTATGTTGTAAAGCTCCAGTAAAAATGCTTTTGATAACAGAAGCCTTTTTCTTAAGATTAATAACTATTTTAGTTATAACCTTTTTAATAAATAAGTATTGCGTGAGGTGGTGCTATATAATAAGTCGGTAACTTCTCATACTTCGGATATAAACCTGATAGATGTATAGTATTTTGCTGAATATTTTAGATAATGATTATACTGCTGAATGTTATTTAACCCATATTATTACCAATGCTCCCAAAAGCAGGATCAAACCTCCTGTAACTCTCATGCATCTGCTCAAAATCCTCCCTTACCTTCTCATAATGCCTTTCCTTGATCACCATAGTATGCCCTGCTGCTACAGCAGATAATTCTCGGGATCCACCTGCATTTTCGTGATGCTTTTCACCTGCTTCCCTGAGAGCCTGTAGGTAACTAGATGCCTGGAATGCACATATGGAAATTGCTAAAAAAATTAGCGAATCTGTAAATACGAAAAATATTCTCTTTTGTAACAAAATTACCGACTCTAAAAATCTGGATCTAAAATGCCCCAATGTGGGGAAAAGGTAAAAATAACTATTTGGAATTCCCTGAATATAACTCTTAATCCAGAATTAAAAGAAGAACTATTTCAGGGACGCATCTATATATTTCACTGCCAGAAATGCAAATTTGTGGTTCAATTTCCTAACACTTTTATTTATCACGATATGAAGAGAAAATTTTGTGTTATGTATTTCCCCGTACTGATATTTGGTAATGAAGATATGTTAAACAAAACGTTTACAGAAGATGGTGATGTTATACCCATATCAAATGATATGCCAGATTATATGAAGAAAATGCATATAGTTTTTGATATGGATGAACTTGTACGGTATATTCAATTTAGAGAAAGATTGCTCAATTGTTCAAGCGAAAAGGGGTAAATCCTTCTGTTTCTTCAATAATTCTTCCATTTCTGTCAGGTTTCATAAAATCTGCAATTTTCGCAAGCAGATGAATGTTTTATAATTTCTAATACTTTTCGCAAAGTACCATAGTATCAAAAAGAGGAAATTCCTGGCTTGAGAGAATTGAAGGAATAAATAAAATACGAAAGTAAATTGGCAATTCGGGACCAGATGATAAGCCCATACATACCGCTTTTTTGGAGAAACTAATTTGTTACTCCATTTCCGTAACATAATCCCATTTGTTCCGGTTTCTGGGTAACAATTATTATATGCAAATAATATACTCTAAACTTTAATCAAATACAGGTAAATAAGGGTGATATTATGGATAAAATTGAAGGCTTAAAAGGCCAGAGTTTCTGTACAAAGGTAAAAAAAGCTGTTGAAAATATCCCTATAGCGGTCATTCTGCTGTTCTTAGGGATAATGGCAGGGTCGGCAAGTGCAGCAGTACCGAAATTCACAGAAATAACTCCAAGTTTTGGAGTTGCTGGAACAGATGGTCTCACCATTCTAGCATCAGACCATATAGCGGGTTCCAGATATCAGGACATGCTTAAATCTCCGGGAAGACTTGAGGCTAAAGGCATGCATTTTGAAATTAATGACAGCAATTATTTAAACATAACCCTGGACAGCTCAGAGACCATTAATATAATTCTTGAGTCAGCCCCGAAAATGGTTACAATTAAGTTTGAATCAGCTTCTGGCCCCCTGGCAGCAAAGATAACTCTGGGTGGTTTTGTCCCACTAACTACATACAACAAATACGAGGATAATTACCATAACTTTTTATCCTTCCAAACAGATAGTAATGGAAATTATACTTATACTCAGGAGCTTTCAAAGCCGCATTTTGTTTTCATTCAGCCTGAGACAGGCAAGTTAAATAACCTCAATACTCTCGCTATCAGTCCCGCCGATATGCTCCCCAGTACAATATTTATTCAGGATAATGCAACTGGTGGTGACTGTATCTTAATAGGTACTTGGAATATAAGCTCAAAGACCTGCACACTGACAACGGATATGACTTCCAACATCCAAATAGATAATGATAGCATAACCCTTGATGGCAATGGGCACACAATAACAGGAAGTGGTACGGGTAATGGTGTTTATCTTTCGGGAAGAAGTGAAGTCACAATCAAGGATTTGAATGCCAATAAATTTTATAATGGCATTTTTCTGTATTCTTCCAGCAACAACATGCTGAGAAGCAACAACAATGTATTGAATAACGGTGACGGCATTTCTTTGTGGTCTTCCAGCAACAACATATTGAGTAACAACAATATTTTGAGCAACTATGGAGGCATTTATCTGTACTATTACAGCGACAACAACACGCTGAGTAATAACAATGCATCGAACAATAGTGTCGGCATTTTTCTGGGCCCTCATGGCAACAATACATTGAACAATAATAATGCATCGAACAACCGTTTCTATGGAATTGGTCTGGGCGATTATTACAGCAACAATAATCTTCTAAGCAACAATACTGCATCCAACAACGGCGCCACTGGCATTGTTCTGTTGCCGTCCAGCAACAATGTACTGAGCTACAATAAAGCATTGAATAACAACGGATCTGGCATTATTCTGTACTCTTCCAGCAATAACAATATGTTGAGCAATAACAATGCATCGAATAACAACTATAACGGCATTTCTCTTAACTTTTCAAGCAATAACAACATTCTGAGCAACAACAATGCATCGAATAATAAAAATTACGGCATTTCGTTGGGCGATTCCAGCAGCAACCTCATCTATAATAACTACTTCAACAACACCAACAACGCTTTTGATAATGGAAACAACATCTGGAATATCACAAAAACATCCGGAACTAATATCATAGGCGGATCTTGGCTTGGTGGCAACTACTGGTCTGATTATGTTGGAATGGACACTGAGGGAGATGGTCTGGGAGATACAATGCTTCCCTACAATTCCTCAGGTGGAATAACAAATGGTGGGGATTTTCTGCCTTTGATGCATGTCAATACACCTGATAACGTTGCACTGGGTAAACCCGCCTATGCAAGCTCTTCTTGGTATAATACCCCTCCTAGCAATGCATTTGACGGAGATTGGAATACGCATTGGAATTCTGGAGGTTATGCCCCCGCATGGATTTATGTTGACCTACAGCAGAATTATAATATTTCTCGAATTAAGCTTATTGTGTCTCAAACTCCCGATGGTAATACCACACACAATATTTATATCTCACAGGATGCTTCTAATTGGACCCTGGTAAAGACGCTTAGTATGTACACAAATAACAAACAAATCTTAGCAGAAGACTTTACTCCGCCACTACTGAATGTGCGTTACGTAAAAGTGGAGACTGTCAGCTCTCCATCTTGGATTGCTTGGTTTGAAATTGAAATCTATGAAAACCCCATCGGTCCTGGAGCACTTAATATAACCAGCTTCTCTCCAACTACTTCAACAGTGACAAATAATGTGAGTGAATCAAGAACATTCAACATTACAACAAATCAGACAGTGAATGTAAGCTGGCTTATCGACGGAACAGAAGTATTCAATGAAACTGATGTAATTACATCATCCTATACCAACTCTAGCGCAGCGTTGGGCACATGGAATGTTACTGCGGTTGCAAGCAATGCTAACGGCACTGCTATGCAGACATGGGATTGGATAGTAAAAGCACCTCCAGTAGCTGGAGTTCCTGTTATGATAAGCTGGAGCAACACTAAAACAAACGATGCTTCTTTGAATATCGCGGCAAATGTTTCTGATGCAATTCGCTTTAATGCCGCTGCAAACCAGAGCATAGATACATGGAACTGGCTCTTGAATAATGTTAATCAAAACAACAACTTTGATAACTTCAGTAATCATTTTGCAGCACCAGGCAATTATATAATTAAGGTGAATGCCAGCAATGCCAATGGCACATCGGATACAGTAACTTGGAACGTAAATGTGACTGGAATTACACCACCAACCGGGACTCCCAATATAATTGACTTCTCGCCACTTACTACAACTGTGACAAATAATGTGGGTGAATCAAGAACCTTCAGCATTACATCGAATCAGATTGTGAATGCAAGCTGGCTTATCAACAGAACAGAGGTATTCAATGAGACTGGCGTGATCACATCATCCTATACAAACTCTAGCGCAGCGTTGGGTACATGGAATGTTTCTGCCGTTGCAAGTAATGCCAACGGTACTGCCATACAGACATGGGACTGGAATGTGGCATCCATTACAACTACTAACCGTGTTCATAACATCAACAAGGGTACCAATTACTCAACTATACAGGCTGCCATTGACGATGCCAACCCGGGTAATGAAATAAATGTGGACAGCGGGACGTATTATGAGAATGTGAATGTGGACAAGCAGCTTATACTACGTGGTATTGATACTGGCGATGGTAAGCCTGTTGTAAATGCTAACGGAAGCAATGCTGTAACTCTGAGCGCAGGGGGAATTACGCTCGATGGATTTGTTGCGGAAAATGCTAGCTCCTATTTTGGAATTTGGGTGAATTCGACTGATAATATACTCCGGAATAATATAGCCTCAAATAACACTTATGGCATATTTCTGACCTCTGATACTATTGGCGCCAACAGTAACAATACACTTGATAACAACACCGCAAATTCGAACAGCTTTAGTGGAATCCAAATTGAATTTTCCGGCTACAACGTTTTAAAGGACAACACCGCAAACTCAAACCTATTTGGAATCGTCATTTTCGATTCGAAAAAAAATAATTTAACTAACAATATCGTATACTCGAACAGTATAGGAATCCTTATTCAAGATTTCATTTCCCCAACCATAAACAATACCTTAACTAATAACACCATAAAATCGAATAAATATGGAATACAAATCTATTCTTCCCTGCATTCTTCCAGCGGCAATCTCATCTACAACAACTACTTCAACAACACCAACAACGCTTATGACGATGGAAATAACATCTGGAGCATCACAAAGACGCTTGGAACGAACGTCATTGGTGGTTCTTATCTTGGCGGTAACTATTGGTCGGATTATGCTGGCAATGATACTGACGGGGATGGCCTGGGAGATACAATGCTTCCATACAAATCCTCGGGCAACATAACAAACGGCGGAGATTATCTGCCTTTGATATATGTCAGTACACCTGGTACCGGAGCGCCAAATATAACCAGCTTCTCTCCAACTACTTCAACAGTGACAGATAATGTGGGTGATTCCAGAACATTCAGCATCACAGTAAGCCAGACCGTTAATATAACCTGGCTGATCAATGGTACACAGGTTCAGAAAAATAATGGTGTGACTGCAGCAAGCTATACCAACACCGGTGCAGCCCTTGGGATATGGAATGTATCTGCGCTGGCCCAAAATACTAATGGCAGCGACATGCAGACATGGGACTGGAATGTGACACAATTAATAATCGGAAATGGCAGTATCTCAGGCTTCAAGATCAATGATACCAACGGCAACGGAAAATGGGATGCAGGCGAAGCAGGAATTCAGGGCTGGAATATCACTCTTAAGAATGCCACAACTGGCATAGTAATATCCAGTGACTTAACAGATGCTAACGGATTCTACCAATTCATGAACCTTGTAAATGGCAGCTATAATGTAACTGAGGAAATGAGGATAGGATTTACTCCCAGGAATGCTACTTTCAAACTGGTTAATATAGCTGGTCTAAACGTTATGAACCTAAACTTCACGAATCAGCCACTGATACAACCACTCGGAGGCATTATCTCAGGATTTAAGATAAATGATACCAATGGTAATGGAAAATGGAATGCAGGTGAGAAGGGCATATCAAATTGGACTATCAGGCTGATTGGCATCATTGGCAAAGGAAAAAATGCAAAGGTCATAAGAAAAGAAACCTTCACCGATGCTATGGGTTTCTACAAGTTCGATAATCTTGAAGCAGGTAGATATTTTGTGATCGAGAAGCTCAAGAAAGGATTTGTGCCCACCGGGTCTCCTGTTAAGCGTATAAAGCTCGCCCAAGGTAAGAACTCCATGAACAACAATTTCACGAACAGGCCAGTAAACAGCCGGGATAAAATAGACGACCAAAGAAACGTGGACGACTATGAGGCCATAAATAGAGATATCGACAAATATAAAGAAGATATGGAATGGAACTGAGCCTACCTATAATGTTTAGAGATGAAGGGATAGATAGGAGAATTTGTCCCAATTTTTATCTCTACTCATTTAAAATGGTATTTAGAAAATGAAGTAATATCGGAGAACGTCCTGTTGAAGGACATTCTGACAAAAAAATATTAGAATATGCAGAGAACAACTCAATTGACCTTATCATAATGGGAACATCAGGAAAAAACTGGTGGAAATGATTCTTGCATGGGAGTGTTTCTGAGAAAGTAATCCATAATTCGAAAATGCCTGTACTCGTTGTTCGTGGAATTCAAGATAAATATTAATATTATTTTATTCTAAATAGACATTTATTCAAATTAATATTATACATGAATTTCTGCTAAAAATCAATGCCATCCAGTCTTGATAGTCAATTATTGTACATGACCAAGCCCTGTCTCCTGGAGGCAAAGATTATAGACTTTGGATACTGATAGATTATAAGAGAAGTGAATAGGTAATTCATTAATACATGCCTGAAAATTTATCAATCTTTAAAACACCTTTAAGTCAAGCCAAATATATGGCCTCCTATGACGCCGTTCTTGCCCTCTGGCCTGTGCCCTATGAGTCTTTTGACATGCCCACGCGGTTTGGCAAAACCCATGTCATTGCAAGCGGGCCAAAAGGTGCGCCACCATTAGTGCTTTTGCATGCCACGAGCGCAAGCGCTACCATGTGGTTCCCCAACATTGCTGACCTGAGCCGTGAATATCGAGTCTATGCGTTGGATATAATAGGGGATGCAGGCAAAAGTGTGGTCAGTCACCCACCTCAAAATAAGTCTGATTACGCCCTCTGGTTAACTGATGTGTTTAATGAGCTTGATGTTACACAGGCTGATGTGGTGGGAGCATCGTATGGCGGATGGGTGACATTGAATTTGGCTCTGTATGCCCGGGAGCGAGTGAAGAAGATTGTGCTGCTCAGTCCGCCAGCGGCATTTGCCCCGTTCAATAAAATGTACATTTTGCGTATAGTTCCTTCGATGCTCTTTCCAATTCGACCTTTTATAATCAATAGCATACGGCCGTTATTCGTAAAATGGCCGAATGAGACCTATTTTGAGCAATTGGTTTTGGCTGCAACTTGCAGGTTTAAACTGGTATTCCCGACCGAATTCACAGATGACGAACTGCGGCAGATCAAAACCCCTGCCCTCTTGCTGATAGGGGAAAAAGAAGTCATCCTTTCCGCTTCGAAAGCCATAGACCGGGCCACTCGACGGATGCCAAATATCCAGGCTGAAATGATTCCTGATGCAGGTCACATATTGTCAATGGACCAGCCCAAGATGGTTAGTGATCGCATTCTAAATTTCCTTAACAAAAATTTCCAAATTTCAGAGTTTTAAAGATGAATTCTATTTACTATCCTGCGGTCCTTGCTATCCCACCCAGCGCCTGAATATGAAAACAGAAATCAAGTAAACCGAAGGAAAGACAAAATTCATGAGCATCGGCTCTGATACCTTGCGGATTTCAATCTGATTTCCTTCCGACACCAAAAACATTAAAGTTTTATACCTTTGATGTTATTATAATAATGATGGATTTGGACAGCATAATAGCAATTTTCGCAGCCTTCACAGCGATTTCAACAATGACTCTTGTGGTATCCATAATTCATTTAGCAAACATCAATAACAAACTATGGCTCGCCCAGGACAAACCCTGGCTGAATTTCAGGACCACTTACGTTTCGGTGATCATAGGGGAGACGAGAAGACGCCAGGTTTTACACGTCAAGAACATAGGCAAGGGACCAGCCCTAGAGATAACATTCAAGATAGGCCCGGTAGATGAGCCGGTTTCAATCTCATCCCTCTCGCCCGGGCAGGAAGAAAGTGTTAACAACATACATCTGCCAGATGAATTCCAGATCAAGGAAATATCCTATAATGACATCAATGGCGTGAAAATAAGACAGAAAACTTACAATACGCGCTGGTAAATAAGAAAAATCTTTGCGGCCTGACCCGCAAAGATGCTCATTCAAATTATTAACGTGCGGCTTTTGCTACGCGTTCGATGTTGTCCCTCTTCCCCATGGCATACCCTTTGATGTCAAAGTTGGCTGCAGCGATTATCTCATCTGCAAGAGCGTCAACAAGAGACTTCTTCTTGCCGAAAGCGGCCTGCTGTGCACCTTCAGCTATTAAGCGAAGAGCGGTATCCACACGGCGCTGTGGTGCCGTATCAACGGATTTCGGAACCGCGATACCACCGTACTGCAACCTGACGGTCTCTTCCCTGGGTCCAGCATTTGTGACTGCATTGACCAGTATCTGCACGGGGTTCTGTCCGGTCTTTTTATTGATTATCTCAAAAGCTTTTTTTACTGTCTTGATTGCGGTGATCTTCTGACCGGTATTGTTCTCTTCGCGCAGCATCTTATTGACAAGGCGCTCAACAATGTTCAGGGTCGACTTGCTGAACTGCCGTTTTGAATTCCTTCCCCCCGAGTGGGGAATAAAGATCGGCGTAATTGTTATATAATTCTTGACACTCGGATCCTTGACCTCAACTTCAGAAAAATCCCATTTTCCAAACAATTTGTGCATACTATCTCACCGGTTTTTCCTTCTTGCCAAGTACCATCTGTCTTAAATCCACGTTATTGACCGTTACTACTTTCCAGCGTACTCCAGGAATATCTCCCATTGCTCCGCCCATCCTTCCGCCTATGCGTTCAACCATAACCTCATCATGTTCATCTATGAAGTTGATAGCGCCATCACTCGGACAGAATGCAGTTATCTGTTTACCATTCTTGATGAGCTGCAGCCTTATGCATTTCCGTATTCCTGAGTTTGGCTGTTTAGCCTCGATCCCTACTTTTTCCAGTGCAATTCCTCTTGCCCGGGGTGCTCCCCCGAGAGGGTCGGCCTTTACGTCAAGATTTAGAGCCCTGCGGCTGTAATTACCGTCGCTCCATCTGAAATTTTTATGATCATTTTTGAGCTTGCGAGCAGCATATATTCCTTTTCCCATGAAGTTTTTCCTCCAAAAACCCCGTAAAATATTACGGGGACTTATTGAATAATAACATCCTCAATATTGTGGTGCCTCAGGGAGAGTTTTTTGACCTTTTCAATATTCTTTCCATCTCTCCCGATGGCAAGACCCTTCTCTTTAGTATTTACCTCTACATAAGCTATACGCTTGTCATCCTTCACAACGATACTGGCATTCTTTATTACGATCGGGTGAAAAGCGTTTTTCACGAACTCAACAGGGTCTTCGGAGTGTTCGATTATCTCTATATGTTTGCCTATGGCTTTCTTTACGCGGTTTATCCGGTCCCCGCCTTTTCCAATAGCAAGTCCCATATCGCCATTCTTAACCACGAAAATCAATCTGTTATTCTCAACATCCTCATAGCAATCCTTTGTGCGGGCACCTGTGAGGTTTTCAAATAATGCGATGTACCTTATTCCTTCAGTGCTTAATTTAACTTCACTCATTCATGCTCCCGAAAGAGAGTATATCCGATTCTCCCGGTTCTATCACCGCGAGGGCGGCTATGGAGAACGGTTTGCCGCATGCAACCCCGAGATCAACAATAGACCCTGCGTATTTTATTACTGGTACGCCCTTTATTTCATTCCTCGCTTTTTCTGGACAATTAGACGATACTACAACAGCCTGCGCTTTTCCACTCTTTACTGCATCCATGGTTTGTTTGGTTCCAATCAGTACTTTGCCAGTCGATAAAACGCTTCTCAGTGATTTGTTTATGTCGATTTCCATGATTATTCTCCTTTAATTGCTTTTTTTGCGATCAGTTTAACATTTCCGGTTCCCAACTTTATGGGCTGTCCTACTATTACATTTTCGGTCACTCCACGAAGTTCGTCAACATCGCCGCTCAGACCTGAATCCAGGAGATGGGTGACGGTTACCTCAAATGCAGCTCTTGCAAGGACACTTGCTTTTTCGCCGGATATGCCGTGTCTGCCTATTGGTTTTACATCGCCGTCCACAGTCATTATATCAGCTACGAGCATGATATGGCGGACATCCACTGTCAAGCCCTGTTCCCTGAGAGTTTCTGTTGCCTCATGGATGAGTGAGCTTCTTGCCGCTTCTATCCCCATGACCTCAAAGATTTCATTAATATTGTTCGTTCTCGTCCTGGTAGCGTCAACCCCATCTATCGCCAGCACCTCTTTAAGTGCAGAGCCTTCAGTGTATAAAACATATTCGCCACCCTCTTCTTTCCTGATCACGACCCTTTTTATGCCCTTTATGCCTTTCAATATTACGGATTGTACGCTCTTAACGAGCTGGAGCAGTTGCCTGTAGGAAGGCTCTTCGGGTCTCATCAGCAAATCGTCTCCGGATACTTCGGCTGAAACACCCAGTTCTTCCTCGATTTTCTTGGCTATTTCCTGGGGTGTCATATTGCGCTGGAGGATTGCTTTTTTATTGAGTTCCACCACGATTTTCATTTCTGTGATATCCGTTGACATGCTTCCCAGCACGGTAATATTTGTAGACTCTATCTTCCAGGCAAGCTCACGCGCCTTATCCCTGTCGAATGCATAATCTTTCTCCAGGAATATGGTCATCATTGGCGTGCTCGGGTTTTTCCGCGCGTCCACGATTTCGATAAGACGCGGCAAACCCAGCGTAACGTTTATTTCAGCAACTCCAGCGTAGTGGAAAGTTCTCATTGTCATCTGCGTACCCGGTTCGCCTATCGACTGCGCCGATACCACACCTGCCGCCTCGCCTGCCTCGATCTTAGAATGATCATACATGTTTGCGGTGCGTTTGATGATCTCATCAAGCTGTTTTTTCGTCACCTTCATGCTCTTAAGTTCACGCAATAGGTTATCCGCTATCTTCTGGGGAAGCCCTATACCTGCAACTGCCTCTTCTGTTGCTTTTTGGTCCATACTTATTCCTTCCCCCCCATCACGGAATCGATAACCCGCTTGATGGCCTCAGGTTTACTGAAATCGCTGTTCATCGGATTGATCCCATCTTCTCCATACTTGAACTGTATTATCATTTTTCTTGTATCCCTGACAGTGCCATCATATTGTACTTCCAGGTCCTGCAAAGCGTTAACAAGCCGCCGCTGCAGATAACCTGATTGCGAGGTCCTGACGGCTGTATCTACCAGACCTTCTCGTCCACCTATGGCATGGAAGAAATACTCTGTGGGTGACAGGCCGCTCTTGTAGCTTGCCCTCACAAACCCGTGAGCCTTTGACCCAAGATCCCCTCGCTCAAAATGCGGAAGCGTGCGTCCGGCGTATCCTCTCTTAATTCTCTCACCTCGGACTGCCTGCTGTCCCACGCATGCAGCCATCTGTGTCAGGTTGAGCATCGAACCTCGTGCGCCGGAGCGGGCCATTATAACTGCTGAGTTATCCATCCCAAGATGTCTTCCAGCAATATCACCCGTTGAGTCTCTTGCTTTTGAGAGTTCTTTCATTATCTCCATCTCAAGTGTTTCAGTAAGGGTTCGTCCAGGCAATTGTTCAAGCTCGCCTGCTTTATACGCAGCTATCAGTTTTTCAACTTTGTCGCTGGCCTGTCCCAGAACCTCATTAATGTGGGTTTGAGCCTCGGGAGGTATATATTCATCGTCTATCCCGAAACTGAATCCCTTTCTCATTATCCCTCTTATAGAGAGACGAGTCGCATCATCAATGAATTTGCATGCGACCTGGGGATTGAATTCTTTCATGAGTTTATCCAGTATCACACTCTTGAAAGCGCCGATGGCTTTTTCATCGATCGTTCCCCTTTCCAGAACACCGTCTTTAATAACCACATAGGCATCGTTCTCACAATCCACACCCTTGCAGACATCACAATGTTCGCATATCTCAGCTTTGAACTGTAAATCCAAACCCTTCGGGAGTATCTGGCTGAATATCTGTTTACCAGTCCAATAAGGTTCCTTGTTTTCCTTGCCCGCAGGTTCCGGCAGTTCCCTGATCTCGGATTTTGCCAGAAGCTCGAGTGCTTCATTCTTGTTTATCTTTTCTTTGCTGTTGGTGAGCAGGAAAAGACCTGATATGTGGTCGTGAATGCCACCGATAATGGGGCCGCCGAACCTGGGGGACAGGATATTTTCCTGTACATGCATCAAGATCTTGGCTTCGGCCCGTGCCTCCTCGTTCTGCGGCACATGCAGGTTCATCTCGTCACCGTCAAAGTCCGCGTTATATGGTGGACATACTGCTGGATTAAGCCTGAAAGTCTTATAGGGCAGCACTTTTATTTCATGAGCCATAATGCTCATTCTATGCAGAGAGGGTTGCCTGTTGAATAGGACAACATCTCCGTCTTTTATCTGCCTGTCGACCTTCCAGCCCAGTTCTACCAGACCGGCAAGTTCCTCGCAATTCTTGTCAGTGATCTTTACACGCCGTCCATCTGCTCTGACAATATAATTAGCTCCCGGATGATTTTCCGGACCGCGCTTTACATATTCTTTTACTTCCTCAAGATTTCTCGGCGTCACGTTCAACGTGATCGTAAGTTCTTTTGCCACCTCAAGAGGTACGCCTACCTCAAAGATACGCAGATTCGGGTCAGGCGAGATAACAGTTCTCGCTGAGAAATTGACTCGTTTTCCTGACAGACTTCCCCTGAACCTTCCTTCCTTGCCTTTCAACCTCTGGGATAGTGTTTTTAATGGTCTGCCCGACCTGTGTCTTGCCGGGGGAACTCCCGAGACGGCATTATCGATGAACGTGGTCACGTGATACTGGAGCAACTCCCACAGATCTTCGATGATGAGCTGTGGCGCTCCAGCTTCCCTGTTCTCCTGGAACCGCTGGTTGATTCGGATAATATCCACCAGCTTATGGGTAAGGTCATCTTCACTTCGCTGTCCTGATTCCAGTGTAATGGAAGGCCTCATAGTGACCGGCGGGACGGGTAATACGGTGAGTATTATCCATTCAGGACGTGCGTTTTGAGGATCCATGCCGATCACTTCGATATCTTCATCCGTCATCTTTTCAAGGCGGGAACGAATATCGGTGGGCATCAGTTTATGCTCGTTCTCGATATAAGTGGTCGGCTTTTCAAATTTGATCTCCTGCTGCTCTTCGTTGCAGTACTGACATGTCCCGGCTTTTCTCGCTTCTTTGAACACTTCACTGACAATATCTTCTGTCGACTGTCCCATTTTTTTAAGTGTTTTTATCTGTTCAACATATTTCTTTTTCTGATCCGGTGCAAGAAGCAACGCTCCGCATTTCCTGCATGTGGCCCTCAGAACCTTCCGTATCAGCTTTGCAAAACCTACATGGATGACAGGCGCTACAAGTTCGATATGCCCGAAATGGCCCGGGCATTCACCTGCGCGGCCGCCGCATGTTTTGCATCGCAGACCGGGATCGATGACACCAAGTTTGGTATCCATCAATCCCATTTCAATGGGAAAACCGTCGTCATCATAGGTGTCCGCAGTTATCACCCTTGTGACGCTCATTTTTCGAAATTCTTTTGGTGAAATGAGACCGAATTTTATTTCTTTTATTCTTTTTGGAGTTGCAATTATCATAATCTTCTCCTACACCGCATCTTCAAGTACAAGCCTTGGCGCAACGCCCAGGGATATTATCTCATCAAGCAGGAGCTTGAATGCATAGCTCATCTCAGCGGGGTATATGTCTGTCTCAGCCCCGCAGTTAGGACATATCGTGATATTTTTCCGTTTATCTAACGTGGCGATCATACCGCAGTGGGAACAGACATATTCCACCACTCTGTCAGACTCATCAAGCAACCTTTCCTTTAAAGCCATTGCCGCGCCGTGACCTATCAGAACATCACGTTCCATTTCTCCGAACCTCAAGCCGCCTTCTCTGGCACGGCCTTCGGTGGGCTGTCTTGTCAATACCTGGACAGGGCCTCGCGACCTGGCATGCATCTTTGAAGAGACCATATGGTAGAGTTTCTGGTACAGGATAACGCCGACAAAGATATCGGCCTGGATCCTGATCCCGGTTATGCCATCATAAAGTACTTCCTTGCCGGTATGAGAGTAACCGAATTTCTTAAGGGAGTTGCGCAAATCTTCCTCGGATGCTCCCGAGAACGGGGTACCGTCCATTTGTTTTCCATCCAGTGAGCCTACTTTGCCGCCTATCATTTCGAGCACATGGCCTACGGTCATACGTGAAGGGATAGCATGCGGGTTGATTATGAGGTCGGGAATGGTCCCGTTCTCAGTAAAAGGCATATCTTCATGAGGCACTATCAGGCCGATCACGCCTTTTTGCCCGTGCCTCGAAGCGAACTTGTCACCAATTTCAGGAATTCGCTGGTCCCTTGTTCTGACTTTCGCAAGCCTCGATCCGTTTTCTGATTCAGTTAATATGACGGTGTCAACTGTGCCCTTCTCGTTGGATCTCATAGTGACCGAGCTCTCCCTGCGCTGGAGCGGACTTATTCCAAGTTCGGTTGGTTCTTCCAGGAACCTTGGAGGGCTTGTCTTTCCTATCAGGACATCGTTCGGTCCCACAGGTATTTCGGGGTTTACAAGACCATCGTCATCCAGTTGTTTGTAGACCTCAGCACCCCTGGCACCTCTGACTTCAGCATCGGGGATCTCAAATTTATCTTCCTGCCCGCCGGGGTATTTACGCTCTTCCCCCTCGTTTGTCCTGAAGAAATGGCTTCTTCCCAATCCGCGCTCTATCGAACCTTTGTTTATGACCAGGGCATCTTCTATATTATAGCCCTCATACGAAAGGACTGCAACCACATAATTCTGCCCGGCCGGACGGCTATCAAAACCTATGGCTTCAGCGGTCTGGGTTGTGACCAGCGCCTTCTGCGGATAATGAAGTACATGGGCGCGTGTATCGGGTCTCAGTTTCATGTTAGGAGTGGACATACCGAGACACTGTTTGATCATGCCTGCACCCATTGTATTCCTGGGTGATGCATTGTGCTCCGGGAAAGGCACCATGCCTGTGCAGATACCAAGTATTAGAGCCGAGTCGATCTCAAGATGGGTATGCCTTGGAGTTATATCCTTTTCATCTATCGCTATGAACGCATTTTCTTCTTCTTCGGCATCCAGGTACTCTATTAATCCTGCATTAACAAGAGCATCGAAGTTTATCTCACCATTTTTTAATTTCTCGATATGTTCGTTTGTGACCAGAGGTACGCCTTTTTCAACAATTATCGCAGGTCTTCTTGCCCTCCCCTGATCCGAATTGATCACAATCTCATTCGTGTCATCATAGTAAATGATATTTACCTGCCTCTTAATTTCACCGCGCCTGCGTTTCTGCCGCAGTTCTTCCACCAATTCTTTTGGTGACTCATGGGAGCCTACAAGCTCACCATTTAAGAAAATCCTGGTCTTATTCAAAGACTTCGACCTCCACTTCTTCTTCGGTTTCAACTTTTGTTTCGCCCTCTTCTTCAAGCGCTTCCAATTCTGTCGCGTATGTTGTAGGTACTTCCTCCATCCCCACAAGATGTGGGATGATGGGAACGACACCCAATTCATAAAGTATGTTCTTGAGTTGCTTTTCCTCACCTGCGCTCGTTGAGATTTCAACTAATTGTGCAAAGTTCTTCACCAGGCCGCAGTTAGGTCCTTCAGGCGTCTCCGAAGGACACACTCTGCCCCACTGAGTGGGATGAAGGTCCCTTGCCTCGAAATGTGGTTGTGATCGTGACAGCGGTGAAATGACCCTTCGCAAATGCGAAAGAGATGCGATGTAATCTGTCCGGTCAAGCAGCTGAGATACGCCTGTGCGCCCGCCGACCCAGTTGCCTGTAGCCAGGGGATGTACCAGACGCTCTGTCAGCACATCTGAACGCACAACTGTGGCAACGTTCAGGTCCCTGTTCCTCATGCTTGCTCTCTCAAGCTGGTATTTGATATCCCTTGTGAGCCTGTTGAATGAAACCCTGAAGAGATCCTCCATAAGGTCGCCTGCAAGTTTGAGTCTTTTGTTAGCATAATGGTCTTTATCGTCGCTTTCCCTTTTGCCGAGAGCAAGTTCGAAACAGGCCTGTGCCATGCGTCCCAGGAACTGTGCCTTAAGCATCCTGTGGGCCTCATCATTCCCCAGATGCGGTAATAAATAGCGGTCAATCACATAGTTTGCTCTTTTTATCTGGTATTCCCTTGCCTGACCTGATGCGACTCGAGTGCCTATTTTCTCCATTGCCTTTTCCTTGTCGCCAACTTCGGCTTCTTCAAGGTTCTCAAGCATGAATTTTACAATCTCGGGGTCGTTGGATACCGAATTCACGATATCCTGATCGGTCTCGATACCTAGCGCCCTCACAAGCGTGACGAAATTTATCCTGCCCGAGATGGACGGGAACGAGACCTCTAATATCGATTTCCGGTTGCGTTCCACGACCACGAGGGCACGATAACCACGCCTCTGCGAGAAAACTTTAGCTACCTCGATATTTTCACCATACCTTTCCTCAAATTCTACGAGGATCTTATTCGGTGCAAGGTCTTCAAGTGTAGTTATTACGCGTTCCGTCCCGTTTATTATGAAATATCCGCCAGGATCCTGCGGGTCTTCCCCTAACTCGACCATTTCCTTTTGAGTTAAACCCACAAGGTTGCATTTCTTTGACCATATCATCATCGGCAAATGTCCTATTTCAGCTTCTTTTTCTTCTTTTTCACCTTCCGGGCTTATAATGGTCATGCCGAGATAAAGCGGCGCAGCGTATGTTATGTTCCGCAACCTTGCCTCGGTTGGATAGAGCTTGTCCATAGCACCGTCGGCTTCCCTGACAACCGGGTGACTGATACGGATCTTCCCGAGTTTGACAAATGTGCCTTCGATATCAGTCTCAATAATCCTCTGTTCATCAATGACTTTCTGAAGACCGTAATCCAGGAAATCATTGAAAGAATCCACGTGATGCCTTACGATTTTATCACTTGTAAAATATGCTTTTGATAATTCTCGCCTGTCTAACATATTACGACTCCATCAATTTATGCGATAACCAATCTGTAGAATAGGGACGTGCCTGCAGTATGGCTGTCACGCGTGACCTGTACGACATCCCCGACTTTTGCTTTGATCGCCACTGCAGCCGGGTCTGAAACCCGGATCTTGGGCATTTGTTCTTTCTCTATATCATATTCTGCCAGAACTTTACTTAATTCATTTTCATCTACAATTTCATGCTTTGGTACCAGTTTATGTCCTAAGGGCGCAAACTCCCTTCCAGTAGGCTCCTTCTCCTTCATTTTATTACCTCCCGGGCAAAACGGGCTCGGAGGGATTTGAACCCTCGACCATCGGGTATCTTTTCATTCTTTCGTCTGAATAAAAGCCCGGTGCTCTGCCTGACTGAGCTACGAGCCCAAACCCATTATCCTTTATTCTAATGCTCTCAATCATGAAAGATAATTGCTCAACAATAAATTGCAAATCAGTTAAAACCTCGTGGACGTGCGCCCCTTACACAACCTCCTTAGTCTTAAATCTTTCTCTGTTCCCATATTGACTTTTTAATTAACCCTGGAAAAGTGATGATCAAAGCATGTCTGTTTGACAGGAGAATTTCATGAAATAATTTATATATCCTTGAGTAATTCTGCATGAATGAATAATGGACGAAACATGGATGAGATAAAAACAACCGAAAAAGAAAAAGATGAAGTCCTTGACCATCTTGAAAGTATGTTGAAACGCATGCCGGAAAACGCAAGACAACCCATCCTTAACCTGATAAATAAACGGAAAGTAGAGCTTGGGCTCATGAAATCGGAATTACCGCTTGCCGGCTATAAACTTAAAAAAAGAAGATCAAAGCCCAGGCAGTCTACAAAAGAAATCAATGATTCCAGGGAATCCCTTAAGAAAATCGCAATGAATGTTGGGATTGTCGCCGAGAAGCAGAGACCGATCAAAGGGGATATCGATATCAAAAATGAACCTCTCAAGAAAGAAAAAAAAGCTATAGAAGAGGCAGACTCTTATAAATATTGAGTCCTATTGGCATTCCAGACCGCTGGAAAAAATTTTATTATCCAACCATGTTTGATCTCTTATGGCAGACCTGATAATTAAAGGCGGTCGTGTGCTCATCGCGGACGGGGCAATCCTTGATAATGGGGTAGTTGTCATCGAAAATGGCCTCATAACATTCGTGGGAAAAGAGACAAAAGAAAGAGCCGATAAAGTTATTGACGCAAAAGGCTGCGCTATCATGCCAGGTCTTATCAACTCCCACACGCACCTATCAATGGCGCTTTTTCGCGGGTTTGCAGACGACCTCGCGTATAACGAATGGACCAAAAAAATACAGAGAGCTGAGATGGAACTCACCCCTGCCGATGTCAGGGCTGGCGCGTATCTCGGCGCGCTTGAGATGATCAGGTCCGGTACCACGACTTTTGCGGACATGTATATCCATATGGATGAGGTAGCACGGGTCGTGGAAGAGACCGGTATCAGGGCGGCGCTTGGTTACGGCATGATAGAGGGGCTCAATGAAGATTCAGAGACAAAACTAAAGAGCAGGGCGAATTTTGTAAGAAAATGTAACGGCGCTGCAAATGGCAGGATCACGACCATGTATGCGCCGCATTCAGCGTTATCATGTTCAAGAGAATTTTTGATTAAAGTCAGGGAACAGGCGAGGAAGGATAAGGTAGGGATTCATATCCATGTCCTTGAAACAGAATATGAATTGAATTTAATGAAAAAACGCTACGGCATGTGCTCAATAAATTTCCTCAAAAGCATTGGTTTTCTGGGGGAAGATGTCATTGCAGCTCACTGTATCTGGCTGTCAGATGATGATATTGATATTCTGAAAAACGAAAACGTTAACGTCGTCCACTGCCCTGCAAGCAACATGGCTCTCGGCGCCGGGATATCGCCTGTGCCGAAGATGCTTGAGCGAGGCATTAACGTGGCGCTTGGCACCGACGGCGCCGCTTCAGGAGGGAGCCTTGATATGTGGAAGGAGATGCGTATGGCGTCGTTGCTTCACAAGCTCAAAGACCCCGCTGCGATGCCAGTATCAAAAGTGCTCGAGATGGCGACAGTGAACGGGGCGCGTGCGCTGGGGATAAAAGCGGGTATGCTCAAGCCAGGGTATCTTGCGGATATTATTCTTGTTGAGCTTAAAAAACCGCAGTTTACATCTTCGAATCTGATTTCGGCTCTTGTTCACGGCGCTTCGGGATGCGATGTTAGGACAACGATAGTGGATGGAAAAATACTGATGGAAGATCATGAAGTGAAACTTGACGAAGAGAAGATCATTGAGGATGCGAGGAATGCGATATTGAATATCACGGGATAATTATTAAGAATATTTAATAAGTATGAAATCTATTCAGGTCAAAAGGGTGAGATATTGTTTACAATCGAACACATTCATGCCAGGGAAATACTTGATTCGCGTGGAAATCCCACAGTAGAAGTTGATGTCCTTACCGAAAGCGGTTTCGGGCGTGCAAGCGTCCCATCGGGCGCGTCCACGGGAACTAATGAGGCGCTGGAGATAAGGGACAAAGATAATCGTTATTCCGGCAAGGGCGTTATGATAGCGGTGAACAATGTCAATACCGAAATAAAGGAAGCGCTCCTTGGAATGGACGCCCGGGAGCAGCGTGATATCGACAGGATAATGATCGAGCTTGATGGAACCGAGAATAAATCAAGGCTTGGCGCCAATGCGATCCTTGGCGTCTCACTGGCTGTTGCACACGCCGCGGCGGATTCCCTCGGGCTTTCCCTTTACCGCTATCTGGGCGGCACGAACTCATTCATGCTCCCCTGCCCAACAATGAACGTGATAAACGGGGGAAAACATGCGGGCAATGAACTTGCGATACAGGAATTCATGATCCAGCCCAGAGGAGCAAGGACCTTTTCCGAAGCCCTTCGAATGGGCTCAGAGACCTATCACACCCTGGGCGCCATACTTGTAAAAAAATACGGCGCTTCCGCGGTCAATGTGGGATACGAGGGCGGATACGCGCCGCCGCTTTCAAGGACGATTGATGCGCTTGATTCCCTCGCAAATGCCATTGAGGAAGCCGGGTATGAGAAAAAGATCACCATAGGCCTGGATGCTGCAGCTTCCGAGTTCTATAAGAACGGTATTTATCATGTGGACGGCAGGACGTTCTCAAATGACGACCTGATAGACTTTTATTCCGGCCTCGTAAAGACCTATCCTATCCTTTCCATCGAAGACCCGTTCCACGAAGATGCGTTCGATGATTTCGCAGCTCTGACAAAGGAACTCAAGGATACCATAATCATAGGAGATGACCTTTTTGTAACCAATGTGGCGCGGCTGGGAAAGGGCATTAAGATGAACGCTGCAAATGCACTGCTGCTCAAGGTCAACCAGATAGGCACGCTCTCCGAGGCATTTGATGCTGCAAGGCTTGCCCAGAAGAATAAATATAAAGTAGTAGTGAGCCACAGGTCAGCGGAAACAGAGGATACCACCATCGCAGATATCTCCGTTGCCCTTGGAGCAGAGATGATAAAGACAGGCGCGCCTGCGAGGAGCGAGCGCAATGCCAAGTACAATCAATTGCTGAGGATAGAGGAAGAGCTTGGGAAAGCGGCGCGGTTTGTGCAGATTTGAATATGTCGTTTGCGGATTATAAGAACCAACAGATTTTTATATTACAATATAAAATAAACCTAAATGATACTAAATGGCGAAATATTCAAATCTTTTATTAATCATGATCACCGGTTTAGCTATTATTGCTTCCGGTTGTACTGGTGGTCAGGATGTTACTTCAGCATTCAAAGCTTTACCTGAAGTTCAACAATTTATGAATGAACATCCAAGCGCTAAAATAACAGTTACTTATTGGTCAAAAGATGATGTGGTAAAATCATTACAAGAAATTAGCCAACAATGTGACAAGCCTATAACTCCTGTAGCTATGTACAAGGCAACAGTAAGCGAAGGAGATTTAAAAGTTGTATCTTGGATCAATGCTGAAAATCAGATATTAGTATGTTCCACAACTCAAGGTAGCGGGGGTTCGCAAATAAAAAATCCAACACCTAATCCAATACAAACCCAAATTCCGACACCTATAGCAACTCCTTCACCAACGTCGGCAAAACCCACACTTATACTGTGGGTTTCCACGAATTTAACAGATAAAGGGACACCCATGGTAAATAATGTCACTTTTGAGGAGTCCAGCGTACCAGTCTACTATAAGAGAGCAGATGCGCTCGCGGAATTCCCCGAAATCGATGCAAATGCCCGTACCAATAAGTTAGATTCTGTCCCGGTAAGTTTCTGGGCTTCTGTCCACCGTCCAACTGAAGGCGTATATACCCTCACTCTGTTCTTCAAGGATGGAATGGAACCTAAAAAAGGCGACGTTTTGATCATACCCATCCGACTTGTAAGTAACACAGGCGCTATCCAATATAAGACTACGGCGTTCTATTGCTGGAGTTGTGAGGAGTGAGAAAATCATGTGGGATTGCTTGGGTCGCATAGATATTTTTTACTTAATAGCTTCGTGAATTATTTACCTTGCGGAACTCAAAGAGTCCCTGGAGATTTTGTTCTACTAATTGATAATTTCTGGAAATTCTTCTTTTGTAATCAATTTTAAGGGCTTCCTCGTAGGCCAAATATCACCACTACATTAAATTTTCCATCTAAAATCACCGTATTCATAGCTATTGCTTTTCAATATTATATTTTTTCTTAAAGTCAAAGATGTTAACTACATGATCAGGTACTGTTTTTTTGGCGAGCTTTTCCCCAATCGATTCTTGATTAACTGCAATGATTTCAGAAACTCCTGTTATACCTAAGCCGGCGAGTAATCCTACTCCCCCTACTGCCAATGTTCCAACTAATGCCATTGTAATTGGAATTCCATATCTTAGACCTGTAATTCTTTTTTCTAATGTTGCATCAGTCCAAACATTTTCTAAAATATCAGATAATTCAATCTTTTCTTTGTCAATTAAATCAATATCTGATTCAGTTATGCCTTTATGCAGTGAAACTGATACTTTGTATAAGTCTTCTTGCTCATATCTGTCAATAACATATTTACAGGCATCAAAGCTTTCGGGCATGAATGTTAATTTATTTAAAAGAAATTTTCCTATTTCATGAATATTATTGTTTTCAATCAAATCAGGTCTATTGATGCAAGAGCTTAATTCAGCTACTGATTTCAAAGAAAAAACATAGTCTGATTTTAAGGAATTTCGATTTGTATCAACAATTAATTCCCCAAAACGAGCTAATAAAATCATTGCTTTTTCTGAATCAAACAGCGACAGATATTCAAATTTTTCTATTAGTTCATTATATCCATATTCCTTAAAAAAAGCATAATATTGCAAATTTTCAATTAAGAGTTCTTTAAGATTATAGTGAGTTGCACTATTTTTAACTAAAAAATTTAAATAATCGATACAATTCGTACCTGTTTGAGATTGTAGATTAATTAAAGTTTCAAATTCGGTCTGATAATTGTCTAATTTTTTGGGTTCAATTTGATATCTTAATGGTATATTATAAACTAGTGGTGAATGTAATTCTTCGAATAATGGATCCAAAAAGTCCAAACCTTTAAATAATTTTGGATCTCCATTCAATGTGAATTGAACTTTTCCTGTATCTTTACAGAAATCCATTAGTCTCTCAAAATCTCGCTTTTCTATGCCATAAGATTTATAGAAAATATCCTCTGGTTCTGGGCCTTATCGGGATTATAAGTGAACCAAATAATGGAATTTGCGTTCAAATGGAATTATAAGTATCAGCCATCCCAATTGGTTCTTTTAATTTATGAAATCGGTTTTTATCAGGATATGAAGAATGAGAATCTACTCTAAGGAGATCATCTAAAAATCTCTCTATTTCCTTTTCTTCTTTTGCAAGATAATCTTCCAAATATTCTTTTTCCATTTAGATCAATTTTCACTCTAAAATCTCTTTAATTATATACTTTTAAATTGAATTTTTCTTATAAAACCATATTTTGAATGGTTTGTATATTTTGTGCCAATTATAGACAGTTTTAATTCGTGTTGGCATTGTCAGAGTTATCTTCTTCTGTATCCTTACACTTTTTGACCTCTTTTTTTATTTCAGTATTAGCATTCTGTATTTGTGTCACTGCTTTTTCTATTGTTTCTGTTTTTTTGCTTACTTTTTCCAGTATTTGGAATAGGACTTTTACCAATTGTTTGTATTTTCCTATATCCCCTTCTTTTTTGAGTTTGATGTATTGGTCGTGCAGCATGTGTGCTATTGGAAATACATCCTTATATGTGCATACGAATACATTTTCTTCTTTTCCCATTCCTACGAGTTCTGGCGCTATTTCTAGTATTCCGTCTGGTACAACCAATAAGCACGTGTCTATTGTATTTGATAGATTTTGATATTTTTGTACACGTTTAATCTCTTTCCTTGTTTTATCAATAATCTCTTTTCTATAATCTTTTCTTTCTTTAGCATCTTCTGTTTCATGATATTTTTCCAGAAGGTCAAAAACATCTGGTAGTTTTGAATCTATAGGAATATATTTTCCATCTTCAAGATTCCATGCAAATTCTATTTCTCCACCATCAGTTTTCAGGTTGTATTTCACAACATCTGCTTTAATAGAGTTACTAAGCACTTCTTTGAGTATTTCTTCTCCGATGATTCCTCGGCTTTTTGTTCCGGAAACAGTCTTAGTAAACGAAGAAATCATCCTATTCATATCTGCAATCTGTGCATCTCTCTTCTTTTCGATTTCTTCACGTGATTTTCCTTGTTCTAATAAGAAGTTTTCAGTATTCTTCTTTTCTCCCTCGAAGAATTTCTTACTTTGTTCCATCATCTCCTTAATACGCTTCTCTTTCTCTTCATCAGATTTGGCATATTTTTCCCCTTGTTCCATGAACAATTTATGAACATTATCCATGAATTCTTTTATACGTTTATCTTTCTCTTCAGATACCTTCTCTCGTTCCTTCTCGATTCTTTCACGAGATTTTTCTATTTCAACAAACTTGGTCTTAATCTCGGCAACCTGAGTAGCCAAACCATGAATAGCAGAAACATCCGCAGGCTGATAGGTTTTAGCTTTACCGTAAAAGTATCCTGCAACAAAACCGGCAATTAAACCAATTATTAGTAAAATAATTTCGATTTCAATCATTTAAATCGCCCCTTATTGATCATTGTTTAAGAATTAACTTGACTTTTTCGTGTTTTTTACCATGCCAAACACTGCCTTTATTTAGTTTCGTACCATCATTATCCCTTTTTTCACCTTTATTAATAGTAATATTATATCTTAAAGTTTATCTTTATAATTAAAAGTAATCCTACAGATTTTTTTATTCTCATAAAAAATCCATCTCTCCATCTTAACGGTCAATTATTGTATATCTGCTCCAAGCCCTGCGCCGCCCTGAGCACGCCGGGTGCGGGCAAAGGCGCCTGCGGGCGGTTGGGCGACAGTCCCTGCGCGCCGTCCAGTGCTCGGTGCCCGGGTAGTCGCGGGTAACATGAAGCTGCTCATCGACGCATTAATATGTTATTAAAATGCGCCGCAGCTTTGCGTTCTTTGCGAACTTTGTGGTGAAAAGCGCCACAAATATATCACTTTTTTAATATTAAATTATTGGCGCGATGCTTCAGATACGATGCAGCAAATCTGCGTTCATCCGCGTTCATCTGCGGTTTTATATTTTCAAAGATGTATTTACCACGAATTGGACGGATTTTCATGAATATGTTTAATCCGTGAAATCCGTGTTTCTATTTTCGGCTTTCGCTGAAGCGCCGCAAATTAATTCAATTTAATTTATAAATATTAGATAAGATTTAAGGGATTTGCAGGATTTATAAAAAATTATCTTGTTAATCCTGTTATCCTGTCAAATCGGTGCGCCGCCCAGAGCACGCCGGGTGCGGGCAAAGGCGCCTGCGGGCGGTTGGGCGACAGTCCATGTGCTCTGCTCGGAAGCACATTTCTTTTGCACCCTCTTTTTTGCTTTCAGGGTTTTAAAATCTCCAACCCCGTTACTTTTGAGATATCCTCGAATCTCTTATCTGTCGAGGCGATCTTGTCTGCTCCATTCGTTACTGCAATGCCCGCAATAAGCACATCAAGAGCGTTAACAGGTTTTCCAATCGTTAAGAGATTTGCCATTATTTCGCTTGATTTTTCTGCGGCTTTAAAATCAAAATCTAATACCGGTGTTTCAGAAAAAAATCGTCTGAAAAATCTCTCCTCTTTTTTAACTTTTTTATGTTTTACACCTGACATTATTTCGTGAAATGTTACAACCGTGGTTGCAACATCTGAATCAAAATCAAGAGTAATATCAAGATCATCAATTTTTGTAATTTCAAAAGCTCCCAGTGTCTCTTTTTTGCCCATGAAAAAATCAATGAGAAAGGCTGTATCAAGAACTATCATAAAGTTCGCAGCTTCGCAGACTCTCTTATTTTCTTACAGTCTTCTTTTATTTCGATTATAGCTTTACTATCCTTCAAGCTTCCGAAATAATCTCTCATATTTGGTTTTCGTTTCTTTGTCAGCTTCCAAATCACATCACTGAAGCTTTCATTCTCTCTTTTTAAGCGGGCGAGGATATCGTATACATCTTCTCTTATCGATATTGTCTTTGTTGCCATAATAATCTGTGTATGCATACACAGATATAAAGATTATCATATCCAGACCGGCGTATCTTTTCCTGAAATAATTTCCTCTTCGTAATTTTTTTTATCTTTTGTACAGTTTTCGTGAAATTCACCATCCAAACATCTTAAAAGCTAAACCCAACCAGACCTCAGGAAGCATCTTTCTCATGTAAGTAATCCTGCAGGAATTTCTATTCTCCTAACCCATCTCCCAATACTGACTGTCAATTATTGTATCTGCTCCAAGCCCTGCGCCGCCCTGAGCATACCGAGGGGTGCGGGCAAAGCGCCCGCGGTGGCGACAGTCCCAGCGCGCCCTCCAGTGCCCGGGCAGCCATATTGCAAGTTGCTTATATAATAAAAGTGACTTTTTAATTCATTCTGGATAAAATTGTTATGGCAATCAACCACGGAGGACACAGAGTTCACAGAGAGAGTTGTTTTTTCTCTGTGTCATCTGCGATCTCTGTGGTTTTTGCAATATTCCGGTTCATAAGGAATTTAAATACAGACGTTAATAAGGAATCATATGCATTTTAAAGTCGTCGTAGAAAAAGATGAAGAAGTCGGAGGCTATGTAATCAGCTGCCTGAGCCTTCCAGGCTGTTTTTCTCAGGGGGATACAATTGAGGAGGCCCTGGAAAACATCAAAGAAGCTATACAGGCATGCCTTGAGTCTCTCGCTGAAGACGAGATCAAGTCTTATTTGACCAAACCCTCAACCCAGGTAATTGACGTGGTTGCCTGATGCCCAAACTTCCAATAATTTCAGGAATGGAAGCTATAAAAGCATTTTCCAGGGCTGGTTGGATTCCTCACAGACAGGTAGGGAGCCATGTTGTTTTGAGAAAAGAAGGTTCTAAAGTTACATTATCAGTTCCGAAACATAAGGAATTAAAACCTGGTCTGTTGGAGAGGTTTAATTAAAGCTGCCGGGCTTTCTGTGGAGGAATTTGAAAAGTTATTATAATGGCCTAAGCGCTGATTTTACTCTTTCTCAGGAACCTCACAGCATTCGGATGAAGCCTGACATCAAAACCCATCAAATTTCATCCAGAGAGACTAATTTATCTTTTTCCTGAAGGAGTTTGTACTGCCGTTCCATGAACTCGTCATGATCTACCTGCTTCATCGTGCGGCGCAGGATGTTATCATAGGTCTCACCCTTTAATCCGTATGATTTTAGCATATCTCTTACTTTTTTTGTTATTGGGATAGTAGTTATCTCGTTCATATTATAGTCACTTATAAAAGTTATTAAAACTATAAGTATTTATAAATTCCTCAATGACAATGCGAAGAAAGACTCTCTCGGAGGTCTAATTTTGACCCCGCCCCTACTCACCCTTAGGGTTCGGTAATAGCCCGAAATCCGCCTGCGGACGTCCTCAGCGCGGGCGGTGGCGGCAGTCCCCTGCGCGCCGTCCAGTGATCGTTCAGCCATATTGCAGGTATGTTGCCTACATAATAACAGTGACTTCTATTCTGTATAATTGTTATGGCAATGAACCACGGAGGACACAGAGTTCACAGATAGAGGGTTGTTTTTCTCCGAAGTAAAGGAAACAAAAACTTTTAGCAGCATAGGACAAGAAACAAAAGTTCCATTTAGGTTTCATTACAGCTCGAAGACCTGGACAACGTAAAAAGCATGACTGTAAAGTTCAAAGACATCAACCTTGAAATAAAAAAAGCAGATCAAGCGCACTGCATTAAAAAAGCAGTGCATCCTTTCTTTTTTTATCTTTTGATTAACGCATTAGATGGTTTATGGCGGGTTTTATACTGCAAAGCATACTATTCATCCTATCATGGGTTTTTCCTTCAATATGTACTGTCCCAATTAAAGGAGTTGACTATAATACCACTATCACAGAAAAACTAATATACAATGAAAACCAATGATTATTATTAGAATGGGGAAAACGGGTTATCATTCAGGACATCAAAAACAGTCCTGTTATGAAAATAATAAGTGAATTGGGGGAATTAAAATGTTAGAATCAAGATGGGTAACAGAATGGCCTTTCAGACTTACCGAGAACGAAAACATAGGATGCCTTTCATCAGACCCGCAGGGTGCAGCACAAAAATCTATCTATGGAAAATTTCTAAATGTTGGACGAATATCAGAAGGTTCAGGTTGGGATTGAAAGTCTTTATAATTTTTGCCCCAATAGGTATCTTATCTCATGGGTGAAAGTTTAGGATATTACCCCTAGATATTGTTTTCTGGTAAAGTCCGTGAAAAATGTGCATATAACTTTTGTGGGCGAAAATATAGAATATTGCCTCTGGATATTGTTTTGAGATAGCGACCTCGTAAGAGTTGCATATAACGTTTATAATATTCAATTTTTAGGTCATTTCAATTTACCAACATAGTTATGATTGGATACAATATCTTTTTCCTGCCAATCTTTAATCCATTTTCGTGAAGATTCATATGGATTTCTTTCTTATTAATTTGTTCTTGCTCATAATAATTAGAATAATTATTATTCACATAAAAAGATATAATAAAATCCCAAGATTTAAATACCAAATTGGTATTGAATAATTATAGTAATAATAATAGGCAAATTCATGGGCGGATGAAATATATGGTATATGATGATCACATTGAAAGAGGGCATGCCCTCAGAATAGCTTTTGGACTAACGATGCTGGTATTATTGCTGGCTGGCGGGGCGGGGGCAGAGACGCCAATAAGTGCCTGCACTACGATCTCCTCTCCTGGTGAATATGTGCTTACTGCTAACATCATCGAAATGTCACTTTCCAGTTGTATCAATATAACCTCAAACGATGTAATATTTGATGGTGCTGGCCACACAATTGATGGTAAGGCTACGACGAACACTTACGGCGTTTATGTTTATAATTCATCAACCGCCCTTACAAATGTAACCGTAAAGAATTTATTCGTAAAAATTTGGTTTTATGGCATTTACTATGGAAATGCAGGAAATGGAAGAGTAATCAACAACACAGCAAGCGGGAACAGCCATGGAATAGAACTGCAATCGTCCAACAACAACACTTTAACCTATAACACAGCAAGCGGGAACAGCCATGGAATAGAACTACAATCGTCCAACAACAACACTTTAACCTATAACACAGCAAGCGCGAATGGCAATTTAGGAATCCACCTGTCCGATTCCAGCAACAACACTTTAACCTACAACACAGCAAGCGGGAGCGGCAATTTAGGAATCCACCTATCCGAATCCAGCAACAACAACACCTTAACCTACAACACAGCAAGCGGGAACTATTTTGGAATAGAACTACAATCGTCCAGCAACAATACGCTCATCAGCAATAATGCCAACTCGAACGCTAACGGCATCATTATGTTGTCTTCCAGCAACAACACGATCTACAACAATATATTCAACAACTATAACAATTATCAAATTATAGGCTCAAACACCTGGAATACCACCTTCCAATCCAGCCCCAATATCATCGGGGGCTTCTACCTCGGCGGCAACTTCTGGGCAAACCCAGGCGGAACAGGTTTTAGCCAGACATGCATCGATGATGATGGAGATGGGATTTGCGATACAAATTATAGTCTAAATTCCCTGAATATCGATTATCTTTCCCTTGCTGATTCTACCCCATCAACGGAAATAAGCTCATGCCAGAATATTACCGCTGCAGGGAAATATGTGCTAACTGCTAACATCACTAACAGCCCCTATTCCAGTTGTATCAATATAACCTCAAGCGATGTATTATTTGATGGCGCTGGCTACACAATTGATGGTAAGGATATAACGAACACCTACGGCGTTTATGTTTATAATTCATCAATGGCCCTGACAAAAGTAATCATAAAGAATTTGATCGTAAAAGATTGGTATAATGGCATTTACTATAGAAATGCAGGAAATGGAAGAATAATCAACAACACCGCAAGCTCGAACGCGGGTGTCGGTATCAATCTGTATTCGGCCAGCAACAACAACACCTTAACCAACAACACAGCAAGCTCGAACTTTGTTGGAATTAGGCTGCAATCGTCCAGCAACAACACCTTAGCCAACAACACAGCAAGCTCGAACAGTTATGGAATCTATATGGTAGTGTCCAGCAACAACATCTTAGCCAAAAACACCGCAAATTCGAACACCGATTATGGAATCTCCCTGTACTCGGCCAGCGACAACACCTTAACCAACAACACCGCATGCTTGAACAGCAATAATGGAATAGACCTTGAATCGGCCAGCAACAACAACATCTTAACCAACAATACTGCAAATTCGAATACCGATTATGGAATCTACCTGAACACGGCCAGCAACAACATCTTAACCAACAACACCGCAAATTCGAACAGTTATTATGGAATCGTCCTGAACACGACTAGCAACAATACTATCTACAACAACTACTTCAACAATACCAACAACTCTTATTTCACAGGCACAATCTACAGCAACCAGTGGAACACTTCAAAAACTCGGGGAATGAACATGGTAAGCGGCCATTATCTCGGCGGCAATTTCTGGGCGTCTCCCAACGGCACAGGTTTTAGCCAGACATGCATGGATGATGATGGAGATGGGATTTGCGATACAAATTATACTCTAAATTCCAAGAATATTGATTATTTTCCCCTTACTGATTTTACCCCATCAATGGAAATAAGCTCATGCCAGAATATTACCGCTGCAGGGAAATATGTGCTTACTGCTAACATTATCAACAGTTCACTTTCCAATTGTATCAAGATAACCACAAGCGATGTAATATTTGATGGCGCCGGCTACACAATTGGCGGCACGGATACAACGAACACTTATGGCGTTTATGTTTATAATTCATCAATAGCCCTAACAAAGGTAACTGTAAAGAATTTGAACGTAAAAGATTGGTATAATGGCATTTACTACAAAAATGCAGGAGATGGAAGAGTAATCAACGACACCGTAAGCTCAAACTCTATTGGAATCTCTCTGTACTTGGCCAGCAACAACGCCTTAACCAACAACATAGCAAGCTTGAACAGCAATATTGGAATAGACCTTGAATCGGCCAGCAACAATACGCTCAGCGGCAACAATGCATCGAAAAACACCCTTTATGGCATCGATCTTACCCATTCAGACAACAACACACTGATCAGCAACAATGCATCAAACAACTACTACGGCATCTCTTTGATTCTATCCAGCTACAATAAGATATACGACAACATTTTCAACAATATTAACAACTTTTTTTTCGCTATACCAAACATTAACACCTGGAACACCACCCTGCAATCCAGCCCCAACATCCTCAACGGCTCCTACCTCGGCGGCAACTTCTGGGCAAACCCAGCCGGCACAGGCTTCAGCCAGACATGCATGGATGCAGATAGGGATGGGATTTGCGATTTAAAATATACTATAAATTCCCTGAATATCGATTATCTTCCCCTTGCAGTGCCTGATACTATACCGCCTATCATAATGGTGGAATCTCCGCAGAACACGACTTATACGCTTACAGATATACCTTTGAATGTTTCAGCCAGCGAAGCAATATCAATCTGGCGCTATAGCTTAAACGGCGCTCCCAATATTACTTTTGTTCCCAATACCACGATTACTTCCACCGAAGGATCGAACAATCTGATAGTATATGCCAGGGATATGGCAGGCAACTGGAATTCTATTCGTATTGATTTTTCCGTGGATTCCACACCACCTGACAGCGTCACGAACTTGAAAAACATAACGTATGCCTCCACTTACATCAACTGGACCTGGAATGATTCATCAGATGAACAAATGTCTAAAGTAATGATCTATCTGGATGGCGTCTATAAGAACGATGTCAATAAAGGTGTGCAGTATTACAACGCTACTGGTTTAGCTCCAGGGACCTATACAATCGGCACAAGAACCGTTGATACAAATGGAAATATTAATGCTACCATGAAGACGCATACAGCTACCACAATACTCCCGGCGATAAGGTTCATAAACGGTACAGTTATGGACAGCATTAACAAAAACGTACTCGCAGGAGTGGCAATATCAACCAACGGGGCTTCAGCAACGAGTAATGCATCTGGATTCTATTCGCTGGAAGTTGCTTCTGGAACATACCCCATTACTGCGACGTACGATATCAGATATTATCCAAATAGTTCGATTTCGGTTTCGACTGAATTGAGTGCCGTAGTGGTGCAGGATATTGAACTCGTTAAGAAGCCGACAGGAAATATTAGTGGTTCAGTAACAAAAGTCTAATGACGGCACTTCCTTGTCCCTAATAAACATATTAAAAAAGCCTCAAATACACGATGTTTTAGGCTTTTTTATCCCTAGATATTGTATCCTCACATAATTACCAACAGCCATGTTAATGCCCACCTTCTAACCTTACTTGGGCATATTCCAATATGATGCCGCTAGCTAATATATTTTATCCACTGTATGCACATTACCACCGCAGCGAAGCTGCGGCGCTGAAGCTAATTTTGAT
>JAPZAR010000035.1 GCA_027460535.1 Candidatus Methanoperedens sp. | reverse complement strand
AGTGATATATATTTCTCCAAGTGAACAGGGTCTTCATTCAAACTAGGGTCATAGCCCTGCATTTCCGGCAACCCCATCACCCTATTCCTCTTGCCCACCATCTTGAATCCATAGTAGGACTGTCGCCCAACCGCAGGCGAACAGCGAGAGATTGATGGAGGCGGGAGGATGCTGGTTGAGTAACGGGAAAAGCAAATAAGCAATTAAAACAATTACAATCCTGAGAAATACATGGATAAAGATGAATGGTTCAAACAAGCTGATTATGACATGGAAACCGCAGAATTCATGTTCAAAGGAGAACGTTATTTTTATACTGTCTTCATGTGCCATTTATCTATAGAAAAAGCGCTCAAGGGTCTGATCATTCAAAAAAATAAAGAAGCGCCACCCAAAACTCACAATCTGCTTTATCTTATTGAAATTATCGATCTGGAATTACCTGAAGATATGTATGATTTTGTCTTCACTCTGAACAGAGTAAGCGTTCTCACTCGATATCCTGATAATCTGCAAAGAATGCTGAACGAATACAATATGAATACAACAGAAAAGATACTTGAAAAAGGGAAGGAGTTATTAAAATGGTTAAAGACAAAATAGTAGAAGCCATTAAATTCTTTGAGAATTGTTTGAAAGAAAAAGGATTGAAAGTTTCAAAGATAATTCTATTCGGGTCGCACAGCACGGGAAAAGCGACTTTAGATAGCGATGTGGATATTCTGATAATTTCTCCGGATTTTCGGAACAAAGATATTTTTGAAAGGGCAAGATTGACGAAGGAAGCAGAGATTAACACCATAAAAAAATTCAGAGTGCCTCTTGATATTATCACCCTCACTTCTGAAGAATTTGAAAGCGGTAATTCTCTTATTACTGACTTCGCAAGAAAAGGTAAAGTAATGTATGCAGCTAGATAGCACCGCATCGCCGCCAGAGCAGCTCATGCCCCTCTGCGATAAGCTTGAGCCGTACTCCTGCGCTCGCAGGCGGACAGCGAGAAGTTGATGGAGGCGGTTGTGGGGAATCTGCTGGCGGGGTAGTTGCTTCGGGAACATATCGGCGCCGCGAGATTAATATTTTTGAAGTGATATAAGATGTGATAGAACACGGAGCGCACGGATAACACAGATTGACACAGATTAAAATTATCCGTGCGTATCCGTTAAATCCGCGTCATCCGCGTTCTATTCTTTGAACCGCTCCTTTCACCATAAAAAGAAGCTATCACCATTTACTCCGCTCTCCCCGCCCCCCATCGCCGCCGCCTGCCCCGCGCCATCGCCAGCACTATCCCTCATCGGATAGCTCTCAACCGGAGTTCGCTGTTGATTCTGAGTAAACCCGCTGTCCCATAGGCCGTGAGGCTGCTTCGGGAACATATCGGCGCCAAGATATTAATATTTTTGAAGTGATATAAGATGTGATAGAACACGGAGCGCACGGATAACACTGATTGACACGGATTAAAATTATCCGTGCGTATCCGTTAAATCCGCGTCATCCGCGTTCTATTCTTCGAACTCCCACCATAAAAAAGAAGCGATCACCATTTACTCCGCTCTCTCCGCCCCCCACCGCCTGCCCCGCGCCGTGTCCTCCGGCTAAACCCTGAAAACCATTGCCAGCAAATTCCTTGCACCCATGGAGAAACCAAGAACTATCAAGGTCAATGTCATCATATACTTTTCATCCTGTTTTTTATCTTCCTTGGAATCCTTTTCAAGCAACAAGACAATCACAAGTACCAAAATCAGGGACAGAGGAACCAGTATGGCTCCAGTTCCAAAAAAGGAAGTGAGGAAGGAACTAAAAGGATGTTTGTTAGTGTAGCCCAGCAGATCTACGCCAATATATGTAGTGAGCGAATCGAGCAGAAATGAAAATATTGCAAATGAATACATCCTGCTTCGAAGATAAGTCATACCGATCGCCGGAGATATTCTTCTGACCAATTCGGTCAATCCTATAGCTGGCACAAGACTATATACAAGAATAGCGAGATTCCAATTAAAAGAACTATAATAAACGAGGATAGCAACTCCCACTAACGATAATGTGACCCCGGCAATTGCGTATACACGAATATAATTTCTTATTTTCTTGAGCTTTTCAAGGTATCTTGTGAGGAGAAGAGACCCAAAACATATTGCAAAGATTACGAAGTAAATAAGCGGCGTGATAAAAAAATATTTGACGGGCGGCTTTAGTAAATTTGCATCCTCGATTACCCGAAATACTGAACCCATGAAAATATAGGGAATTGTAGCAATGACAAACTCCTCATCAACTTTAATTTTCAATTTATTCAATAATTTTAGTGCAGCATATACGCCCACGAAAAGAATAATGATATATGTGATCATGTCAAAATGATTATAACTTGTATCGTTGATTATCCCATCAATATAATTCCTGTATATAAAATCGATCAATCCGCTCATTGTTATCCTCCACAAAATCCATAAACAAATTCAATGTTATCACGGTCATGCAGCAATTGTTCCAGCATATTTTCCGGTGCTGAACCATTAATAAAAACCACACATCCATTCAACTGACCGCCAGCCAACGTGGTTTTATAAGTGGTCTCTATACCCTTATTTTTTCCGGCTTCCACAATCCTGGCGTCGATTATCCGCAACAGTTCTCCAAGTTTAGCTCCATCTGCAATTTCAAAAACATCCGTTTCGCCAACAACCTCCTGCTGGGAAAAATCATAATTCACTTTTATTTTCACTGTTATCTCACCGTCAACCTGTGGAATTCTATTCTCATGGTTTTCACTACACCGTCTATCATATCCGAAACCTCAGGAAGGATCTTAAGAACCAAATATGAAATGATAAGGAGCGCCAGCAGGGAGCCTGCCTTGGTGATAATATGCTCAGAAATATGGAAACTCTCATCAGGCGTTCCGAACCAGCTAAACCCATAAGCAGAGGCGGTGAAAGCCAATCTTTGCAGATTGAGAATATAGATTACTGGCACTGAAATCATAAACGCCTTGAATTTCCGTGCAGCAGGTGCACCTGTTGCGGAGGAGATTATACCTGAAAATAGGGCTATGCTCTCGATAGCAGTGCAGGCAAGGATTATTTCAATTGCCATGCCGTTGACTGCAAGCTTGTTCCATGCTACCTGTACAACTGGGAACCCGAATTTCCCGCTTACCCAGATTGCCTGGTCAGTGACCGTTGAAATTATCCTTGTATTTAAGAAGCCTACTTCTGCAAACAAGAAATACAAAAGACCGCCTACGGATGCAGCCCTGGATAATGAAATAAACATGTCGTAGCCGCCGTCTTTCGTATCCCTTGCCTTAAACATAATATATGCTATAAAGAGGGTAACTCCTCCTGCGGCGACTACCAGAAAGGCATTAACATAATCCTGTATATCAATATAAGTTCCCGGCTGCAAAGACCAGTATATGGAAAGGAATACCCAGCCAAACCCTCCAAAAATGAACCTTGAATTATAGGCTCTCGGAAGGATTGATGCTACAGCCAGAAGTATGAGTGAGATCCAGAGTATTTCAGTCATGATACTGCCTGAGGTGCCAAAATTCTTTTCATCTAATCTCCAGTTAGACCGTTGATTTTTTCGCTCCCGCAATAATCGATTTATCCTTTAGGATTGCTCTTGCAATGTAGGCGCTTCCAGCTATATTGGCAAGGAGCCCGATGATTATTATGGTGTCTTTATATTGGATAAAGAATGACGATGTTGCGAGAATGAAACCAACTGAAGGTAAGAAATCACTCACATGATGCAGGCAGCATGCAACCATCGTCAGTGATGAAGTAGCTGAGCCTGCCATGCCCATCTTCTCAGAGCCGCACAATTTGTTCTCAGAAGTCAGATTCCTGTGGTATCTGAAAAGCCCCATCTGAATACCTACTGCTAAGGGAATAAGGTATACAAATATCCCGTTAGTAAGGAATACCTGGTATCCTTTCTCAAATGAACCTTCACCTAAGGAAGCTATAGAGATATTGAAAAGTATTACAAATATTCCTATGCCAGCTCCGAAAACAAACGGATTTTTTAAAAGGCTTTTGATACCTGGCATATGCTTACCACTTAAATACTCGTTCATTTACCCCTGCGACATCCTTGATCACAAGTTCAAATGTCCTGCTCTCGATCTTAGGAAATCGAAGTGTTCCGCTGGCATGGTGCCCGCCTGCACCCTCATAAGAAAGAGGTTGATATATTTTGCCGCTGGAATCACGCAGGTAAGAGTTATTCTTAAAATCATCGTTATAGTCCATATGGGCAGTGACTTTAATTTCAAAAGCCGTGGCGTCGGTGATATCAGGAAGATAAGTTGCTGTTATTTGTACTCCGGCTTCTGAATTCTCCCTCGGCTCCAATAAATCAGTCGGAGGTTTCTCCCCTCCTGATAAGCATCCGCTGATAGCGACTGCCATCAATACGAATAAGGTTATTATTGTTGTTCCTAATATTCTCATGTAAGCTCCTCTTTCTTATTTTCATCAATCCGACTCTGCGGGTTCTGAGTGCCATGTTTCATATTTTTCATCTTCATGCGCTTGGAACTCATCATCGAACCCATGCCAGAATTACTTCCACAACGGCCGGTCTCTTTAGATTCTGATGCGCTTGTCAGATTCTTCCCGCCCATCATTTCACTGCCGCCTTTTGATCCTTTCATCATATTTTCGCAGGCACCGGATTGCATCATATGCTCCGGACATTTTCCTGACATATCCTTCATCATCTCCGGAGTGCATTCATGATTTTCCGCATCCTTCGTTTTCTCGCTCGTATTCTGCGCCAGCGCGACTACTGCACCGAATACAAGCAGCAACCCGGCAATTCCAGTTATTAACACAGTCTTCTTTTTTATATTCTTACCTCTTCGTAAAATACGATATTAATAAAACTACGATAATCATTAGCAAAAGGTGAAACCACATCCCTGAGCAACCGCCGCCGTGGGCTTGCTCTTTTTCGACGGAATTTTTTTTAATGCCCGATTGTTCTTCTTTTATATCATCATCTTTTTCTTTCGGTTTACTTGATCCACAGCAGTCCATTTTAATTCTCCTTTGGAATCTTTTATGTATGGTCTATATTGATAGTTATTTTGCTTTAAATTTGAAAGATTTTCCATCGAATTTTTTTATGATTTAAGGAATTGCCATGATAATCTGATTGACCTCACGTAACTGCATCAATTCTCTGAGCCTTCCACCGGCGAACTTAAGGCAGCGAAGGAAAGCATAAGTCAGTTTTAGAATGTTCCACCCAAACCTGAGAATATTCTAAATAAAAATACGAAAGGTATCGGAATACTCACAGCCATCATCCAGCGCCCGGAAAATCTGGGGGCTGAACCTCCAGAACTTAGCGATGAATAATATAGAAAGTAAACTTTACTATCCTCTGGCCTGCAGCACTTCCTTTTCTGTCAGGCTCCTGATATCGATCCCTTTCATAGCCCCGCCGACCCCCTTTGATATCTGTGCAAGAACGGCTGGATTATCATAATTGTTCACCGCTTCTACGATAGCCTTTGCCATCTTCTCGGGATTTTCGGATTTGAATATCCCGGAACCCACAAAAACGCCATCCGCACCCAGACGCATCATCAATGCCGCATCCGCGGGTGTGGCTATGCCTCCGGCCGCAAAGTTCACTACGGGAAGCCTCTGCAATTCTGCGGTCTCTTTCACAAGCTCGATCGGGGCTTCTATTTTCCGTGCCACGACAGTGAGTTCCCCTGAGCTCTTGCCTTTGAGTTCCCGGATCATGCCCATTATCGCCCGCATATGCTTCACTGCCTCTTTCACATCGCCGGTTCCCGCTTCACCCTTTGTCCTGATCATGGCAGCACCTTCGTTTATCCGCCGAAGTGCTTCGCCAAGGTCGCGGGCGCCGCATACGAAAGGTATCGTGAACCTTATCTTGTCTATATGGAACGCCTCATCAGCGGGCGTGAGCACTTCTGACTCATCCACCATGTCGACACCGAGGGCTTCAAGGATCTCAGCCTCCACAAAATGACCTATTCTCGCCTTGGCCATCACAGGTATGGTGACCGACTCGATTATCTCTGATATGACCTGCGGGTCTGCCATTCTCGCAACCCCGCCGGCTTTCCTGATATCCGCGGGGACCGCATGGAGCGCCATCACCGCCACTGCTCCAGCCATCTCTGCTATCCTGGCTTCCTGGGGGTTGGTGACATCCATTATCACCCCGCCTTTTTGCATTCCCGCAAATCCTCTTTTAATTAGTTCCGTCCCGTGTCTTAGGTTTTCAAGCTCCATAAATTGTAATTCATCCTTATAATGTGAGATATTATACTTTACGCCCATTAGTATATTAGGATACTTCTTTCCCGGGCCTTATCGCCTATAACTTTTATAAATCATAACTATTGAGAATACTATCACTGATGTCAGGACTATCGCGCCTCCCGCTGCAAGGTTGAAATAAAAAGAGACGGTCAATCCCGCTATTACCGAGAATATCGCAAAAACCATCGAGCCAAATATCGTCTCCCTGAAATTCCTTGAAACCTGAAGGCTTGTGGCCACCGGGACTACAAGTAGAGAAGAAACCAGCAGGATCCCCACAATTTTTAGCGACACTACTACCGTTATCGCAGTCAAGACAACCAGCAGGGTATTCAGTTTTTCCACGGGAAGACCGCTGGCTTTTGCAGATGCTTCATCGAATGTAATATAGAAAAGCTCCTTATAGAACATGATAACTGCGCCAGTAGTAAATATTCCAAGCACAAGCATCACCATCAGGTCTGTCTCGTTCACTGTAAGGATGCTCCCGAACAAATATGTGAAGAGGTCGGTATTGAACCCCTTTGCAAGGCTCAGCAGGACCACAGCCACCGCAAGCCCCGCGGAAAAGAATATGGCTATCGCCACGTCCCCATAAATCTTTGCCCGTCTCAGCGTATTTATGCCCACAGCACTAAGGACTGAGAATACCAGGGCTGTGAAAACCGGATAAACATTCAAAAGCATTCCAAGTGCGACGCCCCCAAGTGCGATATGCGAAAGCCCGTCCCCGATCATCGAAAGTCTTTTTAAAACTATAAATGTCCCGATAACGGAGCAGACTATGGCGATCATAATGCCGGCCACCAGTGCCCGCTGCATGAAACCGTATTGGAATACTTCCAGCATATTACTCTCCATGCAGGTGATGCACGACCTTCATTCCTTCGGGGCCAAAGCCGAACAGTTCCTCAGGATGGCATTCCGTGAACATCCGCTTATTGATGCATGCGATTTTCCTCACCCTTGAAGATATGTTGCTGACATCATGGGTTACGAGCACAAGTGTAATTTTTTTCTCATTATGCAATCTCTCCAAAAAGTCATAGAATTCTTTTTGTCCCGTTATATCCACTCCAACCGTTGGCTCATCCAGGATCAATAATTCCGGCTTGCTTGCAAGAGCCCTGGCTATGAATACCCGCTGCTGCTGCCCTCCGGAAAGTTCCCCTATCCTCCTGTTTTTATAATCCTTCATGCCTACTATTTCCAGGGCGTCATCTATCGCCTGCATATCTTCCTTCCCCAGCTTCCTGAACAAACCTTTTGATGAGAACCTGCCCATGGATACCACTTCATAAACGCTCACGGGGAAATTTGAATCAAAATTCAGGGCATGCTGCGGAATATATCCTATTTTATACCATTTTTTAAATCGATGGATATCCTCGCCAAACAGCTTTATGGTTCCCTCATTTGGCTTTATTAAACCCAGGATTAGTTTCAAAAGTGTGGTCTTGCCAGCGCCGTTGGGGCCTATGATTCCTAAAAATTCTCCACGCTTTATTACCAGGTTGATATCTTCAAGAATGCCCGAAGTGTCCTGTTTAAAACTTACACCCGTTATTTCAATGATATTTTCATCCATTCTCTACATCCAGCGCTAATTTGAGGTTTTTCACATTCTTCCGCATTAAAGTAAAGTAGTTCTCCCCTTGCTTGATCTGACCTTCGGAAAGTCCCTCTATCGGGTTAAGCGCCAGCGTTTGCGCCCCCGCTTCTTTTGCAATAGTTTCAGATAACTTCGGGCTTACTAAAGTCTCAAAGAAAATGTATTTCACTTTATTCTCCTGTGCGAGTTTAACAATCTCGACAATTTTTGCAGGGCTGGGCTCTATGTCAGGCGACAGCCCTGCAATTGCGATTTGCGTTAAACCATATCTCTTGGCAAAATAGCCAAATGCGGCGTGAGCGGTTATAAATACCTTCTTTTTGGCAGGAGCTAATTCTTTTGAAATATTTGCACCCAGCGCGTCCAGATCCTGCCTGAGTGCCTGAGCATTGGCCGTGTAATAATCACTATTTTTCGGGTCGGCTTTAATAAACGCTTTCTCTATGGCATCTGCCTGGTGTTTTGCCAGCACCGGGTCAAGCCAGATATGGGGATCAGGCGTCCCTCCTTCTTTAATTAATTCAATCCCTTCGCTTGAATCAACAACAATCAATTTCTGGGATTCGGTCTTTGTTATAATTTTATCAATGTAAGGTTCAAGCCCAGCGCCATTATAAACAAAAATCTGAGCGGATTCTACTTTGATAATATCCTGTGGGCCGGGTTCCCAGTCATGTGGCTCTGCACCTGCAGGAACCAATACCGATACCTCGGCCTTTTCACCCCCGATGCGCTTTGAAAATTCATAAAGAGGATAAAAGGAAGTGACGACATTGATCTTTTCACTTGATTTTGGCTGCTGGATGCACCCCGTGAGACTCACAAGCAATACGATGAGTAAAATAAGAGTGAATGCAGACTTTACAGAGTTCATCTCAGCCACCTCCCGGACAGCAACAGCAAGTGTCGCGACTTATACTGGTTCCGCATGGACTAAGGTCTGGGTGAGAGAAATTCTTGCAAAGTGTGTCCACCACATCTTTCGTGACAAAATATTCGAATCTTCCAGCAGCTTCGCATGCGGTTTTTGTATCCATTCCCATCCCTACCAGCATGCATACTATAAGTCCATGCCGCCTGTTTAAGAATTCTACGTACTTGATACCTTTTTCTGTAAGAGAACAGCCATGATAAGGCGTATAGGTTACCAGATCTGTTTTTGCGAGTTCGAGCAATATCTTGGTTGTCGTGGAAGGATCGACTTTGAACTCATCGGATATCTCGGTAGTCTTTGCCTTTTTCTTCTCCTTAAGGAATTTCAGGTAGTCTATCTTTTTGGGGGATAGTTCCAGTCCATTTATACCTTTCACATTTCTAAATTTGGAGAGACTCCAAATATAGTTATCGATTAGGTATTAATAACGATTTATAGCCTTTTTACCCCAACTCTGCCACCATTTTCCTCTTCCGCGATTGTGAATCCAAGCTTTTTGAGATAACGTGCCGCATGTCCTGTTCCATGAAGTAGAATCTCTGTAAGATCAGCGACTTCATCAATATCCGTGCTCATGTTAAACGAGTCAAAAACCTCAATTTCAATGCCACTTCGGGCTGCGATCTCCTTGTGCTTGGAGAAACTTGCGCCATAATAGTCCACATGGAAACTTGATGGGTCCCGGATAAACAGGGCATTGGTACCCCCCATCCTCCCAGGTACGATCACAACATCGGCAGGGGATGCTGCAATTTCCTTGATGTTATTTGTTGAAACAAGCGGAATGTCTGCCATTATAATAAGGACAGGTTCGTTCATCGAGTGCGAGGACATTTTTTCGAGGTATTCGTTCAATGCCTCGTTCAGGCCTTTTTCGGTCAATACTATATTGGCTTTCTCAAAATCGATTATTGAAGTCGAAAGGATGTCAATTGTATCGAAACATCCTGATCCCAGCAGGGCGTCCGTCACGTCGGAGAGCATTGCCAGCGCAAGCTCTTCGCGCTCTTTTTCGGAGAGTATCGCGGATAACCTTGATTTGGCATTGTTTTTTTTGAACGGGATGACTGCCCTCATATCCCCCTAAGAGACAGGTTATTTCGATAAAAAGCTTTGGAAACAGGTTTCAAGAAACAACAAATCAGCAAACACACCACTTTCAACTTGGAAATGGGCCGATGCTTCGTATCGGTGGCGCATATCGCCTTAATTTTTATTTTTGAACAATCATTATAAAAAATATGACAAAAATATTATATGACCAAAACTTATTAAAGTAATAAAATACATTCAAAGACCTAATATAAAATATAATTATAAATGAAGGGATATAATGCCATCAGGTACAAGGTCTACCCCAACAGAAGTCGAGATGGATTTTATAGAATATAAAACGTATGATGTACCAGGTTATCCACGAATGTACACTTTTTTCATAAAAGGTAGTGATTATTTAGATTTACCGTTGGATGCTAATGTTAGAGAACCATCGGAGAAATCACAACCTTATAAGGATATGATAAAAACGTTAAAGACAGCCCCTATTGATTTTTTACTACAAAACGGGGGAATTGATGTAATCTCAACTAAGGTGACGGTGACTGTAAATAAAAAAAATAAGACCGTCAAAATAAATTTTCCTCCTGGAACAGGAATCGTAAATGGAGGGCATACACAACTAGCCCTTTTGGACACAAAGAAAGAACAAGATATTTCGAAGGCTGTTGTACGCTTGGATGTTATTGAACAGGAATTTTCACCTGAAAAGCTTGCAATGATTGCTGCAAGTAGGAATACAGCTTCTAACGTAAAATCATATTCTGTTGCTGAAAAACGGGGATATTTTGCAAAGATAAAACTTTCAATGAATGCTGATTTTGAAAAACATATCATTTGGTTTGAAAATCGAAAAGTACCTAATGATAGGGGACTAACCGCTGTTGACCTTATTGCACGGTTGAATCTATTTAATATTAAATCCTATCAAAGTAATTGGCATGATGGGACGGAACAACCAAATAAATCTGCAACAAGCAAAAATGCAACATTCAATTATTGGCTGGGGCATCAAAATGAATTTTTACATACGTATCCATTAGTTAATGATATTATTAATTTAGAAGAGCATATTCTCACAACTTTTCATGACTCTGCGCCACGAGGTTTTACAAACCTCGGTGTAATAACGAGTCGAAAAGATAATCCAAGAAAAACAATATTTTTGGGCAAAGATATCATCTGGGATTTGCCAATACAATTTCTGCTGCCCTTATTGTCAAGCTTTCGAGGAGTAGTGAAATACGATGAAGCGAGTGAAAGGATTGGATGGTATGAAAAACCAGAAAAAATTTTTAACCGTATAGGAAACCAACTACTTCAAGAAATAACGAGGACGTACAAGAACCACCATAATCAAATAAACCAGATGAGTAAAGATCCGAATTTGTGGAGAATTTTATTTGATACTGTTGATAGGAACATCGCTCCTAAAACCAGTGAGTGGATTATGTATGGTATCCCGAAATAGTCAGGAGAGTGAAAAAGGGATTAATTTATGTGGAAATGCTTGCGTTATTTGCGGATGGAATAAGAAGGACTATAATGGTCGTTTATTAGTTGAAGGCGCGCACGTCAGACCTCTTAAAAATAAAAAAGATTATGATAAATATGATAATATAATAGCACTTTGTCCTAATCATCATACAGAATTTGAGTGTGGTAATATCGCTATAGACTATTCAAAACGAATTTGCCTTCATCGCGATATCGAGGAAGAATATCACAATAAAACAATTTTTGGAAAAATAGATCATATTCAGGCTGGGTATTTTGATTTCCATATGAAAAATATTTTTAAAGCAAAATTTTGAAACCCCTAAAGCCACGCCTGTGCCAGTATTCAATTCCATAATTGTGATGCAGGTCTATGATTTCTAACGGATGCAACTCCAGGCGTTCACCTGCGTTTATAATTTCCTATCGTTAAAAACAACACAAAGCCTATTAACCCTTAAAGCATAGAAAACAGGCGAGGCACGACTATGAAAGAAATACTGGAAATACTGGAAAGCGACCCGAGGATCGGACATAAAGAAATCGCGACCATGACGGGAATTACGGAAGCTGCCGTGGCCTCAAAGATCAAAGAGATGGAAAAAAAGGGGATTATAAGGAAGTACAAGACAGTTATCGATTGGGAAAAGGCAGGCGAGGAATACGTGTATGCCATTATTGAGCTAAAGGTCGCCCTTCGATCACGGACCGGGTACGACGCCATAGCCGAGCGTATCGCCAAGTTCCCGGAGGTCAGGTCGGTACGGCTTATTTCCGGGGATCACGACCTATCCCTGACAGTCCGCGGAAAGTCCATGAAAGACGTGGCTTTTTTTGTGGCTGAAAAAATAGCCACGCTTGAGCAGGTGCAGGGGACTGTAACGCATTTTGTGCTGCGCACTTACAAGGAGGACGGCGATGTCTTATTCGAGAAAGAGCGCTCAGAACGCCTTGCTGTATCCCCGTGATGTCATGCCCGGAAAATTCGTTTGCGAGAAGGTAAGGAACATACCTCCTTCCGGGATAAGGAAATTCTTCGACCTTGTCCTTGAGATGGATGGAGTCATATCACTTGGAGTGGGAGAACCGGATTTTGTCACACCCTGGCATATCAGGGAGGCGTGTATCTATTCGCTTGAGAAAGGGTTTACGTCATATACTTCAAATTATGGTTTGCTTGAATTGCGCGAGCTGATATCAAAAAGCTACATGACCGAACATCAGATCGACTATGACCCGGGAAACGAGATCCTTGTCACAACAGGCGTGAGCGAAGCGGCTGACCTGGCATTCAGGGCGATAATCGACCCCGGGGATGAGGTCATAATCCCGGAACCGTGCTATGTTTCCTATAAACCCAGCGTATCCCTTGCGGGCGGCAAACCTGTGCCCGTCCCCACCAATCAGGATAATGAGTTCAGGGTCACGGCAGAGCAGATAGAAAAGAGCATCACAAAAAAAACCAAGGCTCTTGTTTTAAGTTATCCCAATAATCCCACAGGTGCTGTCATGCGGAAAAACGACCTCGAAGAAATCGCGGATGTTGTCAATGAAAATGATCTTGCGGTGATCTCGGACGAGGTGTACGGGAAATTGACATATGACGGCGCTCATACCTGCTTCTCTTCGCTGGGGGGGATGAAAGAGAGAACCATTGTACTGAACGGTTTCTCAAAATCGCACGCCATGACGGGATTGCGGCTGGGCTTTGCCGCAGGAAGTGAGGATTTGATCGGCGCCATGACCAAGATCCATCAATATGCTATGCTCTGCGCGCCAATAACAGCCCAGATGGGAGCCATAGAAGCCCTTAAGAACGGAAACGCGGAAATGCAAAAGATGGTGAGGGAGTACGACAGGAGGCGCCGCCTGATAGTAAGTGGACTGAACAGGCTCGGGCTTGAATGCTTTGAGCCTAAAGGAGCGTTCTACGCTTTTCCAAGCATAAAAAGCACGGGTCTCTCTTCTGAAGAGTTCGCAGGAAGGCTTTTAAAAGAGCACAAAGTCGCGGTTGTACCGGGCGATGTATTCGGAGATTGCGGTGCCGGGTATCTCAGGTGTTCTTATGCAACGTCTCGCGAGGATCTCGCAGAAGCGCTTTCCCGGATAGAAGCTTTCCTTGAAAGACTTTAATTCGTGAACGCAGCATGCGGTTTATTGATCGCTTTTGTACTTTTCGAGATCGTTAGGGTGCGCCAGAAGCTCGTTGAAATATATCTTCTTGCCAGTCCTGGACATATAGAGGCGGACCCACCACAGCGTTGTCAGGGGAGGGATGACTAAAACGCTCAGCAGAACATTGATAAGTTGCCATATTACATTCATCACAGGAACGACCCTCGTTACCTCTCCGATAAAAGTGAGAACAATTACTATAATCCCTATGATCAGCCATAGCAGGAATACATCAGACTTGTTCTTTGTAAAAAACCCAAATCCTGCGGTTATGCCTTCAACAGCCCCGAGATTTTCTATTACCAGCGCATAGCTGTAAACGGCCAGGACAAGACTTATTATTATCGCATAAAGTGCCCATAAGAGAACCCCGGCCTTGAGTAACATGACAGCCCCGGTGTTTGATTCTAATGAAAAATTACTAAGGTCAATTTTCATCGCCCCAGGAACAATAAAAACGATACCTGCCAGTGCAAGCAACCCCACCAGGATTTGGGCAAGATACAGGTTCACCACGTTCTTCTTTCCTGCTTCCATCATGGTGGATAGCTCAGACCTTCCGGCCTCAGTGGCTTTCTGTGCCATTCCGATAGCTCCTGCTGTAAAAAAAGACTGGAAAAACGTGGCTATCAAAAAATAGATAATTATCAATAAAACGATATCAGAAAGGTGCTGGCTTATCAGTGGTAGAATGATCAAAATGAGCTGTTCCGGGGTGTGGGCGTTCTCAAGAGAGGATAATGAAGAACCAAAGATGTAAAAAAATCCACCCATAATTATTATGACAGTCAACAGGCCAGTTACAACAGCATTAAGAATAAACGGAATAATCAGGTTGAGGTTCTTTGTATAGGTTTCCATGCTATTGCTTAGGATTTTCTTAATTTCTTCCACCATTTAAATTACCTCGACCATCTAATGATTTTATTGCTCATTAATGTATTCATGTTATTTCATTATCACTAACGCCACCAGCACTATCGCAAGTATCATGGCAATTATAACATATCGCCTGTCTGAGCCGAAAACAATGGGTATCGGCCCGATCAATATCACACCACCCCCTTTTACCCTCTCTTCTTTGAAACCTTGATCTGAAATCCTGCCCTCTGTACCTGCGCTTTCCCTCGAGGATCTCATGATACCATAAGCAACGAACAAAAATCCCAGTAGTATCAAGGCAATACCAATCGAAATAAGGTAAGTCCAGTCAGGCATTTCTCCTCCGGAGCATAACCAGCATCAGGAGCAAACCGATGATCATCGCAACAATCGTCATCCCCGGCGATGTGCCAAAGGCTATTGGTATGGGGCCTATCATGATGAGTCCGCCAAAACCTGTATTCCCGGCCGAAAATACCGACCCCAGGAAAACCAGAACAAAACCGATAAGTATCAGAGAAATCCCTAATCTGGTTATATCTGTCATAGGCTTTTCGTTTTGGCAATATCTCCTTCAATATCCTCAATTTCATGGACGAATTTTTCGGCTATCCCGTGGGCAATTGTTTTCCAATCTTTAATCCCGAAATCCAGAAGGGCTGATGTTTTTACATCGGCAGGTGTTCCTTCTGTGGTGATGTTTATCCCGCAATGTATTTTTTCACTCGCCACGCCTGCACTGGCTATGCTCACGGTAAGTTTTTTTCCATTGACGAAGAGGTCATCGCCGTTCCTCGTTGTTTCAATCCCATGCTTTTCCAGAACATCCCTGATGCAGACAACCAGAAGGCGCTGCATGTAGTAGGCAAGGCGCATGCTTGCCGGGGAGTCGAATCTCTCCACAATGATATGGATGAGATCATCTCCCTGGATCGTTTTCCCGGCTTTCCTGTCCTCAATGTCTTTCATGTTATCGAACGTCACGTCCATGGGGCCATGAAAGCACACGATGGAATCACCTTTTATCCCAATGCCGTATGCCCAGAGCGGAGCTATCTGGGAGCCGTCGTATTCTATTGTATCGGTGAGAATTTTAAAGATCATAATTATTGCCTCCTTATTCCTTTCTCATCTTCAAAAAAGCAAGATTCGCATCACATTTGTCGATCAGACTTCGTAATCCGCTTCCTTCCAGTTCTTCAAAGATATTCTGCGTCTGAAACTCTAAATCCTTTGGCGAAGGCTCTTTCCTGGGCCTGGACGCCCATTTGGGGCGCGCGGCGTCGCGCTGCTTTTTCTTTTCGGCGCCGTACTGCAGGCGTTCTTCCTGGATTTGCCAGTCGGGATTCTGTGGGAGCTCGGAGGACATTTTAATAAAACTTTATTGTTTTTCACATATAAATAATACAGTTTTTTGAGATAAGATGTATTGCAGCTAAAATTTCAATCAAAAATAATATAGTCTAATAATCTGTTATCAGTCTGCAATGCAAAAAAATACATATCCCTGGAGAAAATTAAAGGGAAACTCTAGGAAAACAATATTTGAAATCCTTAATTTCAAGAATATATAATTAAATAATTACATTATAATACATAGTTATTGAAGTGATAGCCTCAATGCAGGTGAAAAAATGAAAATTGTTTTTTCCGAACATGCACTTTTTGAAATGGAAATCCGCAAAATCAAGAAAGAGGATGTAGAGCGAATTATCAAACATACTTTGCAGAAAATACCTTCCAAAAAGAATAGAATTATTATGCAGGGAAGATATTATGATAATAACGAAAAAAAGGAAATGTTACTTCGAATAATCGGTGAAAAGTTGAAAAATGCATTTCATGTTATTACTATTTATAAAACATCAAAAATTGAAAAATACTGGAAAGAGGATTTGAAATGAAGATAGTATATGACCCGCAAACAGATTCACTTACTTTGATTTTAAGGGAAGTAGCTGTTAAAGAAAGCGATGAGGTCAGAGAAGGTCTTATCGTGGATTATGGGGAAGATAACAAAGTTGTGGCAATAGAAATGCTTGACGCATCTGAAAATATTTCCGAACCGCAGGCTTTTCTCTACGAAATCAAGGGAAAAAAGCCAAAGCATAAGGCAATTGCATAAATCTGGAAGACGGTCCTCAATTGTAGTTTCAAGAAAAAAATCGACGGTCGATTCAAATAAGATCGATCTGACGATCATGCCCAGATACCAGCCGCGGCCTCTCACGGCACGTTTCAGGCTCCCTGCGCTCGATGCAGGGAGTAGCAATAAATAAATGACAATGAAAGATTAAAGACTCTATGACCCAGAAAGTGGAACTGAAACGCGAACTCGGGCTTCTCGAAGTGACCCTTGCGGGAGTGGGCATAATCCTCGGCGCGGGCATATACGCGCTCATAGGAAAAGCCGCAGGACTCACCGGGAACTCCGTGTGGCTCTCGTTCGCCATATCAGCATTGGTGGCAGTATTTACCGGATTGAGCTATGCAGAGCTTTCCTCCATGTTCCCGAAAGCAAGCGCGGAGTACGAATACACTTCGAATGCCTTTGGAAAGAAGCTCGCATTCATTATCGGCTGGTTGATTATCCTGAGCGCCGTAATTGGTGCGTCAACGGTGGCACTTGGATTTGGCGGCTACTTCAATGCCTTTTTTAAGGTTTCATCTGCCACTTCCGGATTTTTTCTTATAATCGCTCTTTCCTTCCTCCTGTTCTACGGAATAAAAGAATCTGCATGGTTCGCTATCATATCCACACTCATAGAGACCGCAGGACTTCTCATCGTCATCTTTATAGGTCTCCCTTATTTCGGAAAGGTCGATTATTTCGATATGCCTTTGGGTCTTCCCGGGGTATTTCAAGCAGCAGCGCTCGTATTTTTTGCTTATACAGGATTTGAGAGTATTGCCAAGCTCTCGGAAGAAACGAAAGCTCCTGAAAAAACGATCCCGAAGGGCCTGATTTTGTCAATAATTATCAGTATCATCCTGTACGTATTGGTGGCAATTTCAGCTGTCAGCGTTGTGGGATGGGAAAAGCTTGCAAGCTCGCAGGCGCCCTTTGCGGAACTGGCGTATGCCGTTTTTGGAAGCAAAGGATTTATTCTCTTATCCGTGATCGCCCTTTTTGCAACCGCCAATACGGTCCTCATGATGCTGCTTGGCTCATCCCGGATAATGTATGGAATGGCAGATTCTTCCACTCTCCCGAACATACTTGCCAGAGTGCATCCTTCCCGCAGGACCCCGTGGGTTGCAATACTGATCACGATGATATTATCGCTGTTATTTATTTTTGCAGGTGACATCGCTTTCGTCGCCAATGTGGACAATTTCACGCTGTTCGTTACATTTTTTGTGATCAATGCCGCCATGATAGTACTGAGGTACAAGGAACCCGATTTAAGAAGACCGTTCATGGTTCCCCTTTCAATAGGAAAGTTCCCTGTGCTGCCCCTTTTCGGAATTCTATTCTGTATCTTTATGATTTCACAGCTTGAATTAAAAGTCCTGCTAACAGGGATAATACTTGTCGTGCTAGGCGGGCTGTTTTCTCTTGTGGAAATGAAAAAAGGTTGATTCTACAGATTCAGCACATCGATTTCAATGATATCACCGGCCAGTTTGCTCCGATCAGGCATGAATCGGAATACTTCAGGCAGGCAAAGCATTACCTTCACTGGCGGGCCCCGGTTAAGTGATGTAACCTAATTCCAATTATGGTATTTATGGGCTTTTCCACAATTATGCACACTTTAGAAAAGCTTATACCTTCCTTTTTCTATTCACATAAGGTGATGTGTTCTGGAAAAGAAAGCTTTGATCAGCGTTTCCGATAAGACAGGCATAGTTGAATTTGCCAAAGGGCTTGCAGGGCTTGGTTTTGAGATTATTTCCACCGGTGGAACATCACGATTTCTAAAAAATGCCAGAATAAAGGTAAAAGATGTATCTGAAGTGACCGGATTTCCGGAAATGATGGACGGGAGGGTGAAAACGCTTCATCCAAAGATCCATGGGGCTATTCTTGCATTGCGGGATAACCCAGTTCATGTGAAGGAAGCCGAAGATGAAGGCATTGGCTTCATCGATATCGTGGCCGTGAACCTGTATCCTTTTGAGAAGACCGTGGAACAGGAAAACGTGAGCCTCGAGGAAGCCATTGAAAACATAGATATCGGGGGACCTGCCCTTGTAAGGGCGGCCGCAAAAAATTGCAGGTACGTTGCTGTAATAACTGACCCGGAAGATTATCCTGAAATCCTGAAAGAACTTGAAAATGGGGAGTTGAGCCTGAAGACGAGAGAACGTCTTGCTGTCAAGGCTTTCAGGCGGATAGCTGATTACGATTGCGCCATCGACACATATCTGAGCCGGCAGTTGACCGGTGAAGATATACTCCGCCTCAAGTTCGTTGAGGGGAAGACACTCCGGTACGGCGAGAACTGGCATCAGGGCGCAAAATTCTATAAAGAGCCTGGAATGACCGAGCCCTCCGTGGGGAATGCAAGACAGCTTCATGGAAAAGCCCTCTCTTACAATAACTATGTCGATGCCGAGAGCGCACTGAACGTGGCGCTTGAATTCAAAGACCTTATTGCCGTATCTGTGGTAAAACACACCAACCCCTGCGGATTTGCGACCGGGAGAACGCTCCTTGAAGCTCTTTCAAGAGCATGGGACGGGGACCCTGTCTCATCGTTCGGCAGCATCATATGCATGACCCGGGTTCCCGATCTTGAGACAGTGGAATTCCTGAAAGGAAAGTTCGTGGAACTGGTCATTGCCCCTGGATTTGAAGATGATGCACTCCTTTTCCTTAAAAACAAAAGCAAAGACATGAGGATACTTGAACTCTCCATGGAAGACGGAACCCCTCTCCCGGACATGTATCACTATATCGTGGGAGGAATGCTTGTCCAGTCAAGGAACCGGGGATTGTACGCAAAATGGGATGTCGTCACAGAACATCCTTTCCCGGATGAGAAAAGAGGGCTTGCAGAATTTGCACTGACCGCCTGCAAGCATACAAAATCCAACGCGGTCGTCATCGCACGGGAGTATGAAGAAGGGTTTTACCAGATACTGAGCATAGGCGCAGGGCAGCCCAACAGGGTGGATGCGATAAAGAAACTTGCCGTCACAAAGGCTGTGGAGAACCTGAAAATTTTTTATGAACGTGATAAACCAGAGATATCCGAAGAAAAGTTCATAAAGAATATCATGGGCGAATGTGTCATGGCAAGCGATGCTTTTTTCCCTTTCGACGACAGTATCATTTCTTCGGCTGAGAACAATATCAGATACATTGTATCTCCTGGGGGGTCGATAAGGGATAATGAAGTGATCACAACCGCGAACAGGCTTGGGGTTTCACTTGTATTCACCGGAATGAGGCATTTCCTGCATTGAACTTTCGTTAAGTTTATGTACAGGTATCGTTATTCTTCTTTAGCAAATCGAGAGGAGGCAGTATGTCAGAGGATAATGTAGTGTTTGTTGGAAATAAACCAGTGATGAACTATGTTCTCGCAGTGGCCACAGAGTTCAATAACGGCGCCAAGATAGTCACTATCAAAGCCAGAGGTAGGGCAATATCAAGAGCTGTAGACGCTGCTGAGGTCGCAAGAAATAGATTCGTAACAGATGCTAAAGTCAATGACATCCGGATTGGCACGGAAAAAATTGCTTCCGAAAGAGGAGAGTCCAATGTCTCCACTATTGAAATCGAAATGAGTAAATAGAGCTTCTCAACCTTTAATAATCGTCCCTGCTGCATCACCCGAAAAAGCCCTGCCCAGTCTTCCGGGGCAGTTACCATTGATTATCTCGCAATTCATTTTATTCTTCATGAGAAAAACAGGAAGCTCTGCATCCACACAGGTTTCTTTCCCTGTGATTTCACGCGCGGAAATTTCCTTCACCAGCATGCCATTGAGATATATCCCATCCACATCCGTGGCTTTTATGAACCTTGCATTTAGTTGAAGGGCGACCCAGGCGGCGATCGTGTCTGATGTGACATCCCAAGTATGTCGGAGTTCATCAATCTTTTTCAGAATGTTGTAGGGGAGAAGAATATACGTACCTGAACCTTCTATATCCAGGTTATCAATGAGTTTCGCATCGTTTCCATCAGATAAGAAATAACCATATTGTTCCATAGCGAGGACAGCCATCCAGTGGGAAGCTTCCTGCGAGGCTTTCACACTTCTCACTGTATCTGCGAAGATGGAGCCGCCAGGGACTATCAATATCGTATCCTTGCTTTCGTTAGAATAATCTATTATCTCCTTTATGAGTTCTTTTACCCTGTGCATAAGGCTTCCGCCGAGTTTCAGGACAATCATTTTTTTGCTTTACCAGGAATGGCAGAGGCAGGTTCTGAACCAGAATAGATATTGCGGTAACGCTCATTTTGTTTGATAATTATATCCCTTAATCCCTTATCTATATCATCCAGAGCTCTCTTTATTTTGGCTTCATCCTGGGGATCTTCATCCATAACCAAAATCACATCTCTTGCATTTGTATTTTCATTGACTTTAATTCGTGTGGTTTTTATTTTTATCAATGTTGCATACGACAGGTCTGTTCCGGATATATCTGCACCAATAAGAGATGCATTGGAAAGATCTGCATAATAAAAGTCTGATCCGGAGAGCTTCGCATTAGAAAGGTTTGCATTTGAAAGGTTTGCATGTTGAAGTTTTGCATTGAATAGTTTGGCGTCTATCAGGATGGCTTTGGAGAGGTTTGTTTTATTCAGGTTAGTTTCAATTAGATCTGTATTGGAGAAATCCACATTTGAAAGATCCAACCCAGAGAGATCAGATTTGCCTATTTTCGCTCCTTTAATTTTCGCTCCGGAAAGGGTTTGTATTTCAGTGAATTTTATATCATTAAGCTCTGCATTGTTAAGTACTATTCTTGAAAGGTCTCCATAGAGTGTTGAACCGGAGAGTTTGGCTCCCGTGAGGTCTGCTCCGGTTAGGATTGTACGAGTGAGGTCTTCAGGGAGCTTAGTTTTAATGAGGTTTGCATTAGAAAGATCTGCTCCACTGAGGGGTACATTAGTGAGGTCTAATCCAGAAAGGTTTGCATCTGAAAGTTTCGCGTCTGTTAGGTCTGCATTAGAAAGATCAGCACCCGATAAATTAGCCCCTATGAATTTATTTTCACCACCGAGGGTCCCAGTGAGTGTAGCTTTTGAAAGATTTGAATAAGAGAAATCAGAAAGGCTTAGGTACGCCTCAGTGAGATTTGCTCCATTCAGGATAGCATAACTGAAATCTGCATTTGGAAGTTTTGCGTTTTTCAGAATCGCTTCTGAAAGATTTGCCCGGATAAGAACCGCATATGCAAGACTGGCTTTAGAAAGATCTGTTCCAATAAGTATCGCACCTGAAAGATCTGTATGCACGATATTTGCTTCTACCAATTTTGCTTCAGAAAGGTCTGTTTTAATAAGTTTTGCACCCGAAAGATTCGCCCCATTTAGATTCATTTTATTTAAGGAAAGCCCGCTTAAATCTTTCCCTTCCAAACTCATACCTTTCTTTATTGCTTCCTTAACTTTCTCAAGTGTCCAGGTTTCTTCCACACCTGTTTCTATTGTTGTTTTTGTTTCTGTTACATTGCTAAGATGAGTTACCTTTTTGATGATATCTGTATCACCTTCTTTTAGAGTCCCTGGATATGGGAATACCCATATCAATTCTTTAATTGAATCATTCCAAAAGGGGTTTAGCTCTTTGGGAGGTTCGTCTTTTTTCCCGGACTTCAGGCTCTCCACATAATCATGGCTCTTGATCAGAAGACCCGGATTTTTAATAACCTCCTTTCTGAAATTTTCAAAATCAGAATTGCTGCTGCTGCTTATAATTTGCCATTCTATCAGCAGCGCATCAAATGTTTGCTTGATATCCTCTTTGACAATATCCTTCATTTCAGGAATTATTTCAGCCAGGTTTTGCTGGAATCTTATGGCATTGATAAAGCGTTTGATCTTACGCGGATTCCTTCCGATCCCATTTATAATCATATCGTGATACTCTTTATACGATTTTTTCTGATCAAGATCATCTATAAATTCTTTTAACTTATTTTCCATTATAGGCGGGAGCATAAAACTCAGTTGAATTATCTTTTCCAGATATTCTTCACCATTGATCGGAACTTTTATGCCTCCTAATGTGAAATCTTTATATTTGATTCGTACTCCCTCGCGGATGACATTCCTGTCTATGCCTAAAATAAAGATACAGCCCTCTACATCCAGAAACAGCTTGATGGCTTCCATAACTTCTATTGCTTTATCAGGAACACATCGATCCAGGTCATCAATAAATACTACTGCTCTCTTATTATGTTGGATATAATGATCCCTGATTATCTCCCGGAAGGTTGACTGAAATTGCTCAAGCTCTCCAATTTTTTCTATATTTGTGATGATTTTCTCATGATGTAATGATTCTGCTATTTCTATAATTGCATCTTTATCAACACCTTTTTCAAATAATTTCGCCAATCCTTCCCCTATGATGGGAACCGTTGAAAGGCCAAGCTTAAGAACCCCTTTGCTAGCTTTGCCCAGATCAAAAGTCAAAGAGCCGGGATCTTCGCGATAAACGTCCTTGTAGAGACTTCTCTGAAGATCCTTTAGTCTTCGATTCAAGATTTTCTCGTCCTTTTTTTCGCCCTTAGTCTCTAGTTCCTGCAGTATTCGAGTCAGAAGAGCGCGCGAGATAACATCCTCTTTATCATATTTCCATGCATTGAACCAGATAGTCTGGGCAGAGTGGCCATCTTTCACATTTTCGATCTTCTTCTTCAAAGTTTTCATCAGGCTTGTTTTCCCGCTTCCCCAATCGCCAAATATACCTATGACGAGCGGTGTGTTCGTATCCTCATGGAGGATTATTCCTGCCAGAGCATCCGAATAGTCGTCAAAATTAAAAAATGTTTCATGGTCTATCGGTTGATCGTTCAGTATCCGAATTTCGTTATTTACCATGCTCCTCTGAGGTTAAACATAATGGCAGTACTTAAATATCTGACGGCTCGATATAAACCCGATTTCAATGAGGACAATAGACTGGGATGATAAGAAAAGCAATATTGTCATGATTGACCAGACACTTCTCCCTGCGGAGTACTTGGTGATCGAATGCAATAGTATCGATTCTTTATGCGAGGCAATTATCAAGCTGCGCATAAGAGGTGCTCCAGCTCTCGGAGCTGCAGGTGGGTTCGGTATCGCGCTCGCTGCGCATAAAAGCAGCGCATCTTCATTGGAAGGATTAATGAATGACCTCGAAGCTGCCGGAAAAACTATCACAGGAACGAGACCAACTGCCGTGAATCTCTCCTGGGGAGTAAAACGCGTTATCAGGGCGGTCGAGGATGCCAGGAATATTAAAGAGGCAAAAATGTTCGCCCTTGATGAAGCAAAAGCAATAGCCGATGAGGATGTGGAAAAGAACAAGCAAATGGGTGAACACGGAGCTTCTCTTCTTGAGGACGGGGATACTGTAATGACACACTGCAATGCGGGCAGGCTTGCCTGCGTGGACTGGGGTACTGCCCTCGGGGTCATCAGATCGGCCCGCGAGCAGGGAAAAGATATCAGAGTCATCTCATGCGAGACGCGACCCCTGAACCAGGGCAGCCGCATCACGACGTGGGAGTTGATGGAAGATAAGATACCTGTCACGCTTATCACCGACAGCATGTCGGGCCATGTGATGCGAAAAGGAATGGTGGACAAGGTCATTGTGGGCGCGGACAGGATCACCCAGGATGCTGTGTTCAATAAGATAGGAACGTATACCCATTCCGTCGTCGCAAAAGAGCACGGGATACCGTTTTATGTTGCTGCACCAGTATCCACGTTCGATTTTGAGCACCTTGAGGATGAGATCGAGATCGAACTTCGAAAACCTGATGAGTTAAGGTATTTTGGAACACACCAGATAGCGCCGCTGGATGTGGAAGTTTATAATCCGGCATTTGATGCCACACCCATGGAAAATGTGAATGCCATTATCACGGAGAACGGCATTTTTTATCCGCCATTCCTTGTAGATGAAGTAAAGATCAAGAATTATTAATGCCACCTATACCGGGCACACAGGTGCAGGACAGCCACCGGCATATTCTTCATCGGCGGACACGAACTTGTCAATAGAATCCCCAAGGTACAGCACCTGCTGCTCCTTACTGCCGTACCTGTAAACCGTTATTCCCTTACACTTTAATTGATAAGCGAGGGTGTATGCTTTTTCCACTTCCTTTATGTCAACGTCATGCGGGAAATTTATGGTCTTGGAAACGGCGTTATCAGAATATTTCTGGAAAACAGCCTGCATCCTGACATGCCACTCGGGCGCAATATCAAAAGCCGTAACGAACACGCGCTTCACGTCCCCTGGCACTTCATTGATATCCGCAAGCGTCCCTGTTCTCGCTATCTTCATCATTAGCCCCTCGCTGTAAAATCCCTTCTCCTTTGCCACAGCTTCAAAATAAGGATTCACTTCAAGGAGTTTTGTGCCTTCCATCACATTCCGGACAAAAGAAACCGCAAAAAGAGGCTCGATGCCGCTTGAGCAGCCTGCGATTATGCTAATAGTACCTGTGGGCGCTATCGTGGTCACTGTAGAGTTACGAATGGCCTCCTTATAGATGCTGCCCGGGAAATTGGGAAAGGCACCACGCTCATTCGCAAGTCTTTCAGAAGCGGCATGGGATTTTTCATGGATGAACCTCATTACATCTTCCCCGGTTTTCAGGGCCTCTTCAGAATCGTAGGGTATCCTGAGTTGCACCAGCATATCGGCAAAACCCATGACGCCAAGGCCAATCTTCCTGTTCGCCCGCGTGATCTCTTCCGTCTGCTGAAGCGGGTATCTATTGACGTCTATCACATTGTCAAGGAACTTTACCGCGATATTCGTGATCTTCTCAAGCTTTTCCCAGTCGATGGCGCCATCCTTGACCATTTTAGCAAGGTTGATCGACCCCAGATTGCAGGATTCATAGGGCAATAATGGTTGTTCACCGCAAGGATTCGTGCTCTCCATCTCCCCGATATGAGGCGTGGGATTATGACGATTTATCTCATCGATGAAAACGACACCGGGATCGCCTGTCCTCCAGGCCATTGTAATTATCAGATTCCATATTTCCCTTGCTCTCACTTTCTTTACCACCTCACTGTTCCTGGGGTTTATTAACTCATACATGCCGTCCTCCGCAAGAGCGTTCATGAACTTATCATCCACGGCTACAGATATATTGAAATTCGAAAGGAATCCTTCCCTCGTTTTCGCTGTTATGAACTCGATGATATCAGGATGATCCGCCCTGAGTATTCCCATATTGGCGCCGCGCCTTTTGCCTCCCTGTTTTATTATATCCGTGGTCGTGTCGAAAACACGCATGAAAGAAACCGGTCCTGAGGCCACCCCTTTCGTGGATTTCACGATATCCCCGGCCGGCCGGAGCCGTGAAAACGAGAAACCTGTCCCGCCGCCTGATTGCTGGATGAGCGCCATGCTCTTAACAGCATCAAAAATGCTCACTAGCGAGTCCTCAACAGGAATGACAAAGCAGGCAGAGAGCTGCCCCAGGTCCGTGCCAGCGTTCATGAGCGTGGGTGTATTGGGGAGAAAATCAAGATTTATCAGCATGTTCAGGAATTCATCTTCCAATTCAGGGTCAAGGGCAATGGCCTTAGCGATACGCCGGAAAAGTTGCAGAGGTGTCTCCATTACATTCCCGTTCTCATCTTTTAACAGGTATCGCTTCTTGAGAACCCTGACTGCATTAATGCTCAATTTCAGCTCATCCCTGACACCGAGGAATTCCTTGGCTTTCCTTATCTGGGCGCGCTTCTCTCTGTACAGGATGTAGGCCTTGGCGACGCCGGTGTAGCCGTTTTTGATCAAGATTTCTTCGACTATGTCCTGGACATCCTCGACCCCGGGTATTCCCGGAATCCTTTCCTCAAGGATTTTCACTACCTGGTTCGCTATGTCCTCTGCTCTCTTCCCATCTTTGGTTTTTGTGGCGATGAAAGCCTTGAAAACCGCATTTGCTATCTTTGATCTGTCGAATTCTACAATCCTTCCGTCCCTTTTGCGGATTTTATTGACTATGGTTTTGGCCCCCTCTGTGAATTTAGTTTTAAACGCAGACGCATGATTTGCTTTCAATTTATATATAATAATTTATGTCATTGTGTATTAAAAACTTTGGCCTTGATATTGTTGTCACTTCACCCTACAACCTAAGAAATTCAACTGGTAACGGAATGAAAGATGGAAGAGGTGGAAAGTGGTCTAATGCTGCTTTATCAAATGGCAATGGTAATAACGATGACAATATATATCCTCAGTGATAGTAGTAGATACTATAATGTCTAATCTAAGGTTCAAGATAATAATCTTTGGTATAATTTTTACGTTTATTCTTGTATCATCAACAGCAATTCTTTACATGGAAGGTGCTTTTGCCAATAATTTAGAGACAAGAACTTATTCAGGCAATGCAGGTAATTTAGGAGGAGAACCTATCCAAACTTCATATAGCGGAAAAACGTTTACGATAAGTGATATTTATGAAGCATACACAATAATCCCAGTAGCAAATTATGAAATATCCGCAAAGGTAGTAAGCACAGCCAATTATAACCATGACAAACTTGGAATATCGCCTGTGGATTTATGCGTTGTATGGGGTAAAATAGTAAACGATAGCAATATTGTTTACAGTCAGGGCGGTAGAATATGCTCATATCGATACACTGGCACGGTATCGGATGACATAACATCCCATATGTCAAATAACCATATCATTCCAGCAAATGATTCTATCGCAAATGCAATTAAAAGTATTAAAACAAATGATGTAGTAACTATTAAGGGCTACTTAGTTGATGTGACCAAAACATATATTGTTGGTGATGGTAAATGGATGTGGAAAACAAGCCAAACAAGATATGATACGAGAGACGGTTCTTGCGAAATAATTTACGTTACCAGTGTTTCTTAATCAGATATTAACGGCTTTGCGGATATCTTTGAGTTTCATCGTTGGAAGGTCTAAGTATTCCTCTGTCGCCATTGAAACTATGTTATGTTTGTTTAAATGTACTCACAAAATCGATGTATGCCATATCTATACGTTGCAGCGGTCTTGGGTTTAAGGCTACATATCCAGGTTAAACAGACAATGTCTTTATCTACATTGAGTTTCATGATTAGTCCTGCTAAACTATAAATAATAGTTGTTTAGCAATAGGTGAATAAACTTTTAAGCAGTAAATTAATCTAGACTTTTATAAAGTTGTGCTTATAGCTCTTAATTGTTCCTAATATATAAATTAAAGAGGTTAATAAGAAACAGCATCACGCTTTTTCAAAAAAATAATATGGAAAGTTTTAAAGATCTGGGCATAAGTGAGCCCGTTTTGAAATCAATAAAAGATGAGAAGTTTGAGAATCCCAGTGAAATACAGGAAAAATCGATCCCTCTGATACTTGCAGGGAAAGACGTTATAGCCGGGTCTGCAACAGGCTCCGGAAAGACGCTTGCATTTGCTTCCGGTATAATAAAAAGTTCCGAGAGGGGAAATGGTATCCAGGCTCTGGTCCTGACTCCCACAAGAGAACTGGCCGAGCAGGTTTCAAAGGCTCTGGCGAAATTCTCAAAGTACAAACCTTTAGCGATCATTGCGGTCTATGGAGGTGTGGGGATCAATCCGCAAATCCAGGGATTGCGGACCGCAGATGTTGTGGTGGGAACACCCGGCAGGATACTTGATCACATCGCAAGAAATTCTATTCGATTGGGCAAAGTGAAAACCCTTGTTCTTGATGAAGCAGACCGGATGTTCGATATGGGCTTCAAGGATGACGTGGAGAAAATAATCAGAAAATGCCCCCAGGACAGGCAGACCCTTCTTTTCTCGGCAACCATCACAAAAGACGTTGTCAGGCTCGCCCAGAGGCACATGAAAAAACCGCTCCAGGTTTCCGTTGATTCCTATGTCGACCCCAAAAAACTGATTCAGACTTATTATGATGTCGGCGAGGATCTAAAGTTTTCATTGCTTGTGCATCTGCTGAAGCATGAAAACTCACGCCTTGTTATGGTATTCTGCAACACGAAACGAAATACCGATAAAGTTGCAAAAAACTTGAGATTTGCAGAAATAGATGCAATGGCCATTCATGGCGGATTGCCACAGGGAAAAAGGAACAATGTGATGGATCGATTCCATTCCGGAAAATCCTGTATCCTTGTATGCACTGATGTGGCTGCAAGGGGACTTGATATCCAGGGTGTATCCCATGTTTACAATTACGATATTCCACGTGAAAGCAAGCAGTACATCCACAGGATCGGAAGGACTGCAAGAGCAGGAGCAGAAGGAAAGGCCATAAATATTCTTTCAAGCAAGGATTATGATAACTTTTCACAGGTATTGAAGGAAAATGATGTGGAGATCAAGGAAGAGATATTGCCTGTCCTTGAGAAGGCTGTGATAAGGAACCCTGAGAGAAGGATGAATAAGCCCATTGTGAGAAGAGGGCAGCAGCAGCATAACAGGCGCAGACGGTTGTATTAGTCAAAAATACCTGCACTGGCGGGAGAGGTGGATCGTTCCGAAGGATACCGCAGGTGGCGCGCCATTTGTCTACCAGTGGAGCGTCTGCCTCTGCTACTAACCCATTTCTACACTTTCATTGTTTTTTCAATTCGCTTTGCCTTGCGAAGCACATCTTCAAGACTCATTTTTTTAGTAATGTCCCTGAGTTCAGCTGTTGCGTCTCCTATTCTCGGAGTTATCGCCTGAAGATATATTAGATACTCTTCTGCGCTGAGCTCCCTTTTCAGTATGTTGAATACCTTCTCCATTATTTTTGGGGTTTCTGCTGCGGCAGCTTCAGACATATTACACGCATCTTTTCTTTGTTTTTCAACTAAATATAATCATCTTATTTTGACCTTGGAGGTGCTTTTATACGGGCCGTTCTGATTTTATTTAATCACGCTAATTAAAGTCCGGCGCACCTGTTAAAAATCAGCATATCTAAATTACATTTCACAAGTTTTGATCAAAAACTATGCATGAAAATGTGACTTTCTCAATAGGCATGACGCCGATAAGCGCAGATACAGGCAATCTGTGTTCATGAGAACCCATCCTCACGCACGCACCATGATTCCTTCAATCACATCCATTGCTTCCATTCTCTTCCCCCTCCATGCCTTTAGCTATCAGGAAACCTCTTGCCCTTTCTGTATATTTATATTCTCCAACCTTTTCCCAGAAGGCTCTTGAATGATCCGGATACACAAGGTGAGTCATCTCATGCATGATCACATAGTCAAGGACCCATCCTGGCATGTCAAGGAGCCTGTGAGATATTCTAATGGTGCCTCTGTTGGGTGAGCAGCTTCCGTTGTTCTTTTTCTGGTTTGTAACAAATTCGATGGAGTTGACCCTGAGCCTACCCTGGAAATATTTACTGTTGAACTCATCAAATCTTTTCTTAAGTTGATCATCTTTATTGATCCTGGTCTTAAGATTCTTTTTCTCCATTTTTTGTTTCATTTTCTCTATGAGCTTTCTCTCCTCTTCACGGTGCATTCCAAGAGGGAGATATAATAAAAGAGTCTCTCCGGCCATCTTTGCCTGAATGGTCTTTTTTCTGTCCGGGCTTCTGATGATCTTAACTTCCATATGTTAACACCCTATACACTGGCAGGGTATAAAACTGATTTCGAAGGGCCGCTTGTGGCGCGACTCAAGATATGCCCTTTGTTGTCCTTGTTTTTTTCATGAATAAGATCATGGCGATTTTACAACCGCTGTCAACTTTAGCATCGCAACAATGACAGTTACAGCCAGCAAAGGAATCATCGCAACTGAAAGGGCTGCACTTAACCAGAAGAATACATTGTTCAGATAGACAATGTTGATACCAAAGTAGTTCAATGCGAAGATCACCGCCACAACAATAATTAGACCCGGAAGCATGCTTTTTATGTCTGTTTTGCTGGGTGCTGCACCAGCTCCCAGCGTCAGTGCAAGGTAAAGAAAAACATATGTTTTCCAGCTCAAATAATCCAGGCCAGTGATAAAAGAAAAAGTTCCGTCGAGCAAAAATCGTGTCTCTGCAACTATGTCAAAGGAACCTGCCGGAAGATCAAAATGCACTCCAAAGTAGCTGCTTATAAGAAGCAGTATTGCCGGACATCCGATCAACGGAGCGACTGATATGGCAGCATTTCCAATGAATGGTATCTTTGGAGCGGTATGTTCTACATGCCCTAAAGTGTCCCCCGACGGCATGACGCTGAATTTTGTTATGTGTGCACCCATGAGCAAAGCCACTATTGCGTGACTGATCTCATGTATTATCGTTCCCGGCAGCATAAGAACAACGTACAAAGTTGATGACGACAGGGAACGATGTAGATATCCCGAAATCAGATAGAGCACAATTGCCTGGAGTAGTATGATATACATATTTATTTGAATAAGGCAAGTACTATCCTGATCTTGAGTTGTAAGGTCATTCTTTCCCCAGCTCTTTCAGCCGCTCGATCGATATCATTGCATCATTAATAGCTTTTTTCTGCTGTTTTTCAAGATGGGAGATTATGTCCTTAAACCCGACTTTAAGAGAGTATACCTTATTCGGTCTTCCTTTGCCCGGCTTCTTTTCTTCACGCTCGCCTATCCAATCATGTGGGTTCAACGCCTTCATGGCTATACTGACTTCAGGCTGGCGCAATCCCGTAGCTCTCTCAAGCTCAACAGATGTAGCAGCATCCACTTTTTGAAGATATGTCAGGGTTCTGGCAACAGGTCTGCTCATGCCTAAGGAAATGAGTATTTCCGCTATTTCCTGGTCATCAGGTGGGTTAATTTCATGGGTTCTCATAAGGATTCCTGTATTATATTTCAGGGTAAGATATATTTAAATCATATTAATCTTTCGATAGCAATATTTCGGGCTCACAAAAAACAAATATAGCATTACACTATAATAAAAGGGAGTTGAAATTGATGAGTACCATCGGAAAAGAATTTATGGAAAAAACGAAGTTCCAGTATCTTGACAGGTCTGACCAATCCAGTAACTTGCCCCAGCCCCCATTAGAGCGGGAATATGATGCATCAAGACCAGTTATTGATCTTCCCAAGCATGAAAATATCAAAATAAGAAGCCTTGACCTGAGACAGGCAATTGAAGGTCGAAGAAGTATACGCAAGTATTCACAGGAACCATTGACAATTGAAGAACTTTCATATTTACTGTGGGTTACACAGGGAGTGGTTCACGTTACACCTGGTGCAACTTTCAGAAATGTGCCTTCTGCAGGTGCAAGACATGCACTTGAAACATATCTGCTTATCAATAATGTCAGCGATGTTCCAGAAGGCATTTACAGATTTCTTGCTATTGAGCACAAACTGGTGGAAATAAATACGGATCCTGACATAGCTGACAAGGTGACAGAAGGCTGTTTAGGACAGGATTTTGTCAGAAAAAGTGCTGTGACTTTCATCTGGATAGCAGATGCATATAGAATGAAATGGCGGTATGGGGAAAGAGGATACAGGTATCTTCACCTTGACGCGGGACATGCCTGCCAGAACCTGTATCTAAGTGCAGGCTCTGTTGATTGCGGTGTATGCGCCATTGCAGCCTTTTCAGATGATTATATGAACGATCTGCTTGAGCTTGATGGAGTGGAACAATTTGTAATATATATTGCAACTGTGGGGAGAAAATAAAGTGCAGAAGCATTGAGGGGAAAGGAAAATAACCACGTGATCTAATTTGAAGAAATAAGAAAAATAATAAACTCAACTCCGATAGTACAAATTATTCGCGCGCGTTATTGGGGGTGAAAAATCCTGGACAAAACAAGTAGACAACAAACTACTAAAATTAGTGACACGCAGAAATGCGACTTAATGATGTAAAAATCTTTAACTCTATTCAAGCATAGACATGAACACTATATACGGGCCTTGCACTGGGTTTTGGATAACTGCGACAAGCACCCGTTCTGATGCTTCCACAACAACCAACCAACACAACGTCTAAAATATTATGTCGAATCTCAATTCTATATCTTCAATTATTTCAAAAACTTTTTTTGGGGGCAGGAATGTTAGTTGAATTAAATTTCAAGATACAAAAATTCAATGTTAATTGATTTTCAAAGAAAATCTTATATAGTTCCAAAGCAAACACTACTTTCAATGAGGGAGTACGTGAAAGGAAATAAAGATCATGTCTGTTTTATAGATATTAAATTACCATAATAGGAGGAAAAAAAGATGATGCATAGTAAAATAATTAAATTATAAATAAATTTACCTATTGTCTAATTTATACCGCATAATGGAACGAAAGAAAATCATTCCAATTCCAAATACGGTCTGAGAGAAATTCAATCATGGCAGGTGTTGAATCATCGTGTATCGTATCCATAAAGTTCCAATGGAATTGAATGAGTTCCGTTGCATTTCTGAGCCGTGATTTCTTTTTAGAATAGCACTTTGTTTTTCTAACCAGTCTTCCGATACACGTTCACTCATGATTCCATTGAAATTCTCAATATTGGTGGTTTCAATATCTTCCGTATCAGGATTTCCGAAGATTGTTCTTTTTCTTTTGTCAACTACTCTTCCGTTTTCTCTAATTTTCACAATTTGTCCATAATCAATACAAGTGTCAGCATAGTATTCAGGAAGAGTGAATACATAATCATCGTTTCCATCTGAAAAAATCTGGATTTTATTATTTGGGAATGGGAGTTCCACTCTTGAGAAGAGTTTTTCGATCATTTCTTTGCAGGTTTCCTGAGTCCATTTTCCGATAGAATACGC